>JAZKSQ010000032.1:0-12219 GCA_036625995.1 Thermoplasmatota archaeon
ATACATAGGGGGGGTTTTCCGTAACTGAAATGGATGCAACCGCGGTTTATGAAAACCTTGGAGACTTAGTAGAAGGTGGCGTTGAAGCTTCAAACGACTGGATCGTCTATAGTAGAGAAAACCAAATTGTTGCCAACTGGTCGATTGACATCGGCAGCTGGCATCCACCAGGTTTCCTCAGCTGTTCCCTAAAGGTATACCGGGTTAATGATAGCTCTACAGCTGTTTCAGAACAGGACATGGTTGGAGCGGATAGATTCACTCTAAATATTTCTGAAAACACCAGCTATCTGCAAAATGGAAATCTAAGTGTTCCCCTCAGCAATCTCGATATGAACAACCAGGATAATGTAACCCTGGTATGTGGACTAAAAGGTTTTGTAAGGAATAAACAACTACCGGTACAGAAATCTGGAATAGATTCTGAGGATTATACCAATTTTTCTTTCCTACAAGAAGATAGAGCAGTAATAGGAGTAGAGAAAGATAATCAAACCACCGAGGATTTTTCATATTATGTCGACCGAGCTGAAAAGTGGATTCCCTGTCAGTGGGAATACATCCGGGGATACAAGGAAACAGGAATGACTAATAAACCATTTGGAAACCTAACAGTTTTTATCGGCGGAACACCAATTCCAGTTGGTTCCGGTTCCCAGACCAACAACGACTGGTACACAGCTGAGATGAACGTTTATCAGTCAGAGCGGTTCAAGACAAAAATTGATGGCGTAGCTATTGAAAATTCCGAGACTACTTGGATTAAAGAAGAAGATAGAAATGCTTGTCCGGGAACTCTATACATGAATTTTACGGTAGAGGGATATGCACAATTGTTTGGGAGAAGTCCTTTTATCGTTCGAACGACTATGACAACACAAACAGATCGTCGCTTTGGTGGTGCAATAGGTTTTTACGGAGGATTAAAAGAATATGTAGAAAGAACCGCTATAGGGGGTGGTAAATGGTTTGATGAGACAGATGATAACCCCCTAACATTAGATGCTACATTCCATGCCGGAATATTTAGCAAAAAACGGAAAGAAGATGCATTTACATTGACGATTGAAGAAAAGAATACAACCAATACCTCTTCCATTCCTGTCTTCTGGAACTGGAAACAAGATGTTGCCTATCACGTCAGCGGCACATATGATGTTAACATAACTTCTAACAACGATGTAGTCAAGGCGAACATTACTGACATTGTAGAGCAGGGTACAAACGAGATTGTTTACACTCATGCAGCAAATCGAGGAAAATATAAAGTAGATTTATTCTGCGGGTGAAAAAAAAATGCAAAATATGAAAAACAACAGTGAATACATTCCGGTACTCTTCGTTTCTCTCCTTCTTTTCCTTTCTTTCTCTTTCGTTCCTACTGCTACCCCCGTTAGGGAGCATCAAAATATATCGGAGAATACATCATCCGATATTAAGACCAGGGAAAACACTACCTTTGCAGATAATATAACCCTGGAGGTTACTGCTCCTAAGCTGGTGTGGCAATTATTGCCTCTTAAACCCTATGTTTTCGAAGCTATGTATGTGGTTCAAATATTTAATCATAACAACCAAACTTTACATGGTTATACAAGTGAGATCATTAAGTCTGGTAATTCTACCATATATACACATGATGAAAGAGATATTGGACTTGTTACGGATTTAGCTCCACATGGAAGCCTACCTATTATTATAACAGCTAGAGGCGCTCTTTTTACTAACGGTCATCTGTTCGGTCCGTTTACGGTGAAGTATGAAGTATTTGTGATAGAAGATAATTCTACCTGTAGTGTCACTTTTGATGGTTTCGCATGTTATCCGGTTGTTTGGTATACCAGTGATAATGTGGAGTATGTAGGTCCTTTCCCGGAGTGATAAAATGATGAATGGTGAATCTATAATGTTCAGTAGGGTTTACATAAGGAGAGGTTGTTATGATGAATAAAACTGGTTTGTTTTCTAGGTTTATCGTTTTTTTGATATTTTCTTTGATGTTTACCTCGGTGATGGCTGCTTCTCCTGGTTTACATGATAATGAGTGGAGAACAGCTGATGGAAATGTAGATATGGAAGACACCACCAGGAGGGTTTATGATAATGTCGGATGTTCAAATGATTCCGGAGAAACGTTGGCGGATAATATATCTATAAAAGTGAAGGCTTTTCCAGTATGGAGTCAGCTGCTGCCATTTCCTCCTCGTCCATACAAGTTCCGTACGATGGTAGTAAATCATTTGGATAATTATAATAATCAGAGTTGTAAGATGTGTTTTAATGGTTTTATTGAAAATAATGATGGTAGGATAGTAGAGTGGAATGAAACCATGACTTTATATCAGAGTACCACTAGATGGTTTTGGAAAGTTGCTTTCTTAGCTAATAAAAGCAATATTCATCTGTTTGGTCCGTTTACGGTGAAAGAAGAGGTATATGTTTTGGATGATAACTCATCATGTAGCATTACCTTTGATGGTTTTGTCATGTGGCCGGTGGTTTGGTATACCAGTGATAATGTAAATGTTACAGTACGTGCTTACTGGCCATAAAAAGATTATAACTGAACTAATTAATATTAAAAATCCTGTTATTTATTTTAATATCTTTCATAATTACAACAAGATTTAAACATATATAAACAAAATATAAAAATTAGCTTTTTTGGCCTTTTATAGAATCCAAATTCAAAACACAAGAATATAAAAAAGTGAAAATCAAGATTATTAAAAAAATCTAACTATCTTGACTTTGTCACATTATCTTTTTTGACGGTTATATTTTAACGTTGATGGAAGTTTATTTAAAAATGAAAAAATTAAGCCAAAAAAATCTTCTACCAATAAAATATAATTCATACAAAAAAGATATACTTCAATTAAGCACAAAAGTTATCCTGAATTAAAAATGCATAAAAACGTTTTCTCTAAGTTTTTTTATGTCTTCTAGTAATACTTTTTTTTTATTTGGATTATATATGGCCGCTGCAGGATGATATAAGGGCACAATAGTTATTTTAGAAGAATCTTCGGAGATAAATGTCTCAGCATGGATCTTTCCAATTTTTTCGTATTCTAAACCATATTTATTGAAAATATATTTTGAAGAAAAATTTCCTAATGGAGCTATTATTTTTGGTTTTATTAGTTTTATTTGTTCATTTAGATATTTTGAACATTTTCTGATCTCATCTTTTTTTGGATTGCGGTTACTTGAAGGTCTACATTTTATGATATTACATATGTATACTTCTTTTCTCTTCACATTTATCTCATTCAGTAGTTCATCAAGTATTTTTCCGGCTTTTCCCACAAAAGGCTTACCTTTAATGTCTTCATTTCGTCCAGGCGCCTCACCAATAAACATTAGATTGGAATCTAAAGAACCATCCCCTACAACTGGGTTAAGCCTATCTTTCCAGAGAGGACATTTTTTACATTTTTTTATTCTATTTGAGATTTTTTTAATAATTTTCTTTTTTTCCATCGAAAAAAAGATGTTATATGCATTACTTAAATCATAACACTTTAAAAAAAATGCGGGCTAACTTGTCTAACAAAACTATTCTCTAGAAAAAGAGAAGGAAAGGCTGGTTTTTTACTAGGAGGGATGGGATGCTTATAATAAAAAAACTACCAGCCATCATCCTTCTACCGAGTTGTATTACATGTTCTTTTAAGTAGCTTTTTCGCAGTTGAATATGTATTTGGGTATGTAGTTAACTTCATGTCATTACTACGTTAAACAATTTTTTCAAAAAGTTTTTTATTTTGTAATACTATTCTGGTAATGTGGGATGCACAAATGGTAAGTAAATCTATTACTGTAAGATTTCAAAAAGATCTCTATCATAGGATAAAAGACCGTGACGACTGTACAAGTAAGCTTATAAGAACTGCAGTTAAAGAACACCTTAACCAATTAGAAGAAAACAAAGAAAACCAAGAGATTAAAGATGATTCTAGCAATACTACAAAAAAGGATATTTTAGAAAGTAATACAGATGTAGATTCTTTGTATGAAAACTATGTAGAATCTGCAGATAAAACATTTTATTTAATTGAACAACTAAAAGAAAAAATGGATCAACTAAATCAAGAAATGAAAAACATTATTTAGTAATTGACAGAAATCAATTTTCACACATAACGATATAGCCTAATCTATAAAGACTGTTTTTAAATTAGTAGAAATTTTAATGTAATCATATTCTTTTAATAATAAAGAATTGTGAAATCTAAACTAATCATAATCCGGTATTCAGAAATTGGACTTAAAGCTAAATACACAAGAAAAGAGTTCGAAAATCAACTAATTTACAATATAAAAAAAATATTCAAGAAAAATAAAATAAAATATAGAATCGAAAAAGAATGGGGGAGAATATACCTTTATTCAGACGAAAATAAAAAAAGTATTACTATTCTAAAAAAAATTTTCGGAATTAAATCCATTAGCCCTGCTATAAAAACAGAAACAAAAATAAATAACATATCTGAAAAAACACTCCAATTTATAAAAGATAAGTATAGCAAAGAAAAAAAATCTTTTGCTCTACGTGTAAGACGAAGCGGAAAACATAACTTTACAAGTCAAGACATAGCAATAAAGGTAGGACAGGCTATAGTAGATAAAACCGGTCTATCTGTAGATCTTGACAATCCAGATATAGAAATATTTATTGAAGTTAGAAACAAAAAATCTTTTATCTATGACAAAAAAATTTTAGGGCCTGCAGGTCTACCTTTGGGGACACAAGGAAAAATAATTGCCACAATCGATTCAGAAGAAGGAATACTGGCCGCATGGTATATGTTAAAGAGAGGATGTGAAACATTTTTTGTTATAAATGATGTTAAATTGATAAAAAAATTTAATGAATTTTTAAATAAATGGTATATCACCGCCGAATCGGCAATGATAAACAAAGAATCAGAAAACTATTTTTCAAATATGATAAACATCATATCAAACAAAAATATCGATGCAATAGTAACCAGCCATTCGTTGTTTACAAACAAAAAAAATAGTATAGACCAAATAAAAAAAATAAAAAACCAACTTGGGCTTCCAATTTTAACCCCTTTAATAAGTATGGACAAAAAAGAGATACAAAAAAAGATTAATGCAGTCGGGATATATAAATGAATATAACAATTTTTGGAGCAGGAGCAATTGGATCACTCTTTGGAGCGAAGCTATCTTACAATAACAAAGTCAAATTGATAGCTAGAAAGCCACACGTAGAACAAATAAAGAAAAAGGGACTTACAATCGAGGGAAAAACAAAATTTAAAAAAAAAATATGCGCAGAAGACAAAATACAAAAACTATCGGATAAAAAAACAGATCTTCTAATACTCTCTGTAAAATCTTATGATACAGAAGAGGCAATAAAAGAAGCGAAAAAAATAATCAAACCAAACACTCTTGTTTTATCGCTTCAAAATGGATTGAACAATTTAGAAAAAATTTCTAAACATATAAAATCGGAAAAAATAATTCTTGGAATCACTACAGAAGCAGCTATTTTTTCGAAACCAGGATATATAATACATACAGCCGAAGGAATAACAAAGATTGGAGCGGTAAACTGTAAAAGAAATGATCTTAAAAAAATAAAAAAAACTTTGATGGTTTCCGGTTTTAAAACTAAAATACGAAAGCAAATAAAAAAGGAAATATGGAAAAAAGCCATAATAAATTCTAGTATAAACCCAATAACTGCTTTTCTACAATGTAAAAATGGTTATCTACTCGAGAATCCAATTTTGGAAAGATGCATAGAAAAGATATGTGAGGAATCTATTAATGCAGCCGAAGAAAATGATATAAAAATAAATGAAGAAAAAATGATTAAAAAAACAAAAGCAGTAATAAAAAAGACAGGTGAAAATTACTCATCAATGGCGCAAAGTATAGCTAATAATAAAAAAACAGAAATAGATTCAATAAATGGTAAAATAGCTGAGTTATCAAAAGATATAAAAATAGACTGTTTTATGAATGAAATTTTACTTTATTTAATAAAATCTAAATCCAAATACTTTTAAAAAAATAAGGCAAGGTGTTTGAAGGATTCATGAAGATTTTTGTCACCAGAAAAATACCGGAAAAAGGATTAGATATTCTAAGAAAAAAACATGAAGTCGAAGTATTCCTAGACGATAGGATCCCTACAAAGAAAGAAATTATTAATGGAGTTAAAAATAAAGATGGTTTATTATGTCTTTTAACAGATAACATTGATATCGAAGTGATAAATTCCTCTTCCAAACTTAAAATGATTTCAAATTATGCAGTTGGATACAACAATATAGATATAAAAGAGGCTACTGAGAAAAAAATACCGGTTAGTAATACGCCGGGTGTATTGACAGATGCAACTGCGGAAATGGCTTGGGCATTATTACTTTCTTCAGCTAGAAGAATAGTGGAAGCAGACGACTATACTAGAAAAGGAAAATTTAATGGTTGGTCGCCTACCTTGATGTTAGGACAAATGGTTTCGGGCAAAACACTTGGTATAATTGGAGCAGGAAGAATAGGAACTGCTGTCGCGTTGAAAAGCCTTGGCTTTAACATGAAAGTTCTATACATGGATCGGAACAAGAATGAAAAACTCGAAAAAAAACTAAATGCAAAAAAAGTAGGCCTGGAAGAATTAATGAAAAGATCGGATTACATAACAATACATCTTCCTTTGACCAAAAAAACTAAACATCTTATAGGAAAAAAGGAACTAAAATTGATGAAAAAATCTGCTGTACTTGTAAATACTTCTAGAGGAGGCGTTATAGACGAAAAAGTCCTTATAAAGGCATTAGAAGAAAAATGGTTTTTTTCAGCAGGATTAGATGTATACGAAGATGAACCTAAAATACCTGAACGATTAAAGAAACTTGATAATGTAATATTACAGCCTCATGCCGGATCAGCGACATATGAAACACGCTCTAAAATGGCTGAAATGGCAGCAAAAAATATGAATATAGGACTTGAAGGAAGACGACCTCCGAACTGTGTAAATGGAGAGATTTTTAAAGAGTAAAAATCCATATCTCTGTGTCTTCAGGAATATCTTCGCGTTCTATTTCAACTTCATTCCCTGCCTTAAAAGTTTCATGATCATTATTTTCAAGAAATGAATCGATTGTTTCGATAGGTAACGACAGACCTCCAATCTTATAGTGCATAGGGACAGCAATATTTGGTTTAATATTTTTTATTATTCTCAAGGCTTGTATGGAATCTATCGTGAAATTGCCTCCAATAGGGATAAAGAGAATGTCAACTTCTCCAATTTTTTTTAAAATATCACTATTCGTTTTATGACCAAGATCTCCAAGATGGCAAAAAGAGATCCCATTTACAACAAACTTATAAATGATATTTTTCCCTCTTTTTGCACCTTTACTTTCATCATGAAAAGAAGGGACACCCTTTATCTTAACTCCTTTAACATTTTTTTCAACCAATTTATCAATCACTATAGAGGCTTCTTTTTGCACTGTTTTAACGCTGTTATGATCGTAATGATCATGAGAAACAAAAATAATATCCGCTTTGACATTTGGGGTAGGTATCCCTATCGATCTTCCATCATGTGGATCTGTAACCAGTGAGTTATTGCCCCCTTCAATTTCAAAACAGGAATGACCATGCCATATTATTTTAATCAAAATCTAATCCTCCTCAAATTTTATAATAAATTTTTTTTCAACATTACTATTTTTAGAAAAAAGAGAGGTATATATAAATCATGGTCTAAATCTAGTTAATTCTAGGTATTTTATAGTATCTCTTCCTTTTACAATTGAGTATATCATTTTTTTGTTAACTGTCTGCGCAACTCTAAGCCCTCTACTTATTTCAAGCCATTGGAATTTAAAATTTTCAGGTAACACGGTTATTAAATATTCTGCATGCGATTTATCAGGACCTTTAGAATACGCTCTAAAATGTGAACCATATTTAAAACCAGTTTTAACAATCAAACCTCTTTTTTTTAGATCTGAATAAACTAAATATCTATAATATTTCTCCAAATCTTTATTTTTCAATTTATCCTCTTTTTTTCTATTCTTTTTTTCTAAAATATTTCTTCTTTGAAGATACAGGTTTTCTATTGAAGATATCTGTAAGCTTTTTATATATGGTTTTCCAAAAAAACCATTTTTAAATAATTTTTCTGCTTTTTTTTCATTTAAAATAAGTGCCCTATTATTTGATAGATAATCTTTAATCTTAGAAATTTTTGATTCTTTTTGATTTCCTTTTAGATTTCGTCTATTAGCTTTATAGTAAGTGACATCTACTTCTTCATCTACGATAGCAAGCCAAAGTTCTTCTTTTTTAAATTCTAAATCTTTCAAAATTTTGTCAATTTTTTTTATCTTTATTTTTTCTTCTTCATAAAAAGTTTTAATGTAACATTTTTTTTTAACTGGTTTTTTTTTGGTTACTTTAAAATCGTATTTTTTGCTATCTCCATATATTCTTAAATTATATCCTCTTTCCCTTAGATCCTTATAACTAATGATTTTTTTTAAAAAACCTTCGAATTTTCTAAAATATGTTCTGTAAAATTTGTTCAAACTTATTTTTTTTCCTCTTTTGTCATAAATCGTAATCTTATTTTCAGAGAGTAAAAAAAAAGCCTCCACAGGATTTATCTTTAGTTTACCATTTTCTAACTTCTTTCCATATCCCTTGTTGTTATGCAATCTGTTAATACTTTTTTTGTTTTTTACTATTATTTTGCCTTCAAATATCTCCGCGTTATTATGCATTAATTTCTTCCCCAGTATACTATTTTTCCCCATTTTAAAAAAATATTGAATTTATTCTTTTTATTTCTTATAATAATCTTCTATACTTTCTGGATTTTTTTCATCTTGATATTTTCCTTTATTTTTCTGGTATTTTTCTATGCTTCTTGGAGCCCATTTTTCCTTTAACCTTTCTCTTTCTTTTCGAATAGAACGCTTGCCTAACCCCCATCCTATTCCTAAACCACCTATGGTACCAATAAAGATTGCTGCAGCCGCAAAAAGCATTATATCCGAATAATTGAAAAATATCCTCCAGAAATTATTCTGGGTTTTAGGAAGTCCAACATATCTTGAGGTAGAAGTATCGCATGAGGTATTAGTATAGCTTAATGCCCCTGCTATCATCTCACTTAATTTATAATAAAGTAGCGCGCTCTCGTAATCGGTCTCATTAGCATATGTTTCCGCTAATTCATAATAACTAACAGCCATAACAGGCTCTATTCCCTGGCTTCTGCTTTCGCTAATGCTAACTTGTGTACTTTCCTCCGAAATTTGAATTTTATCCTTCAAAGCATTTTTGTTATCGATCCCAATTGTTTCTATTGCTAGATTTGCCCTTGTCAAAGCTTCTAGTGCTTTAAATAAGGCAGAGGCGGGATAACCTTTATCTTTATCGTTTTTTGCCTCTTGCAATAAATTACTTGCTGCAGAAAGATAATTAGAAGATTGGCCTGCCTCTTGAAGTATAACGTTAGAGTAAGTCGTAGCTTGTTCAGCTTCATTGATATATTCTATAGCAAGGCCTTTAATAGTTTCACTTGATATATTCTCGTTTTCATGAAAAGTTTTGGCAAAATTATGACTTAAATTTATCCACCACCCTACACTATTGCATCTTTCTGTAATGAAAGCCAATTGATAAAGGATGTCTAAAACATCTGAATAAGATGAAAGTCCGTTGCTATTGTATTTTTGTTTTAATTGTATAAGGTAGGATCTAGCTTCTGATGCACGGCTTTGTGCACCTCCTATACATTGTAATGAGATAAAGCCATTGATATCTTTATTTTTGACAGTGGACTGGGTGCTATTATATTTTAACTCAATCTTTTCTATTAAATCATCCATAAATGATTTTTGATATTCAGAATTAAAAAAGTCACATGCATAGGATACATACCGAGAGTATATAAGAGATTGAAAAGATTTTGTCGTACTAGTATAAAACAGATTTTTATTATACCATTTCTCTGACTCTTTCAAACGTTTTTTTGCAGTATTATAAGCCTGGTCTATCTCTTCTTGAGGAGATTTAAAAATACCTCCAGGTATTGAAGTATTTTCTAACTTATTATCGGCTTCATAAAAAGATTTCTGTGCGTCTTTTAGCAATTCCGAAGCCAAAGGATTCATGGAATTTTTATATTCCTCAGTTGAAATCTCTTTATTAGAAGTAGAAAAAGTAAATTGATAACCTGTAAAATTTTCAATAACCTCCTTTATATCCGCTACTTCTACAACCTCTATCCCATATTTTTTTAAGGCGTAATCAGCTACATTACGAGTAATCGGTGTAGTTACCTTAATCCAACCTTTTTCTTCCTGAATCATTTCTGTATATGTGCCTTGTCCTTTTGGTATTAGAAAACGGGTTGCACCCACAGAAGCAGCTGCATCAATTTTATGTGTTATACCCCCCACTGGCCCTATGCTTCCATCTGGATTAATCATTCCAGTCATCATCGTCTCTTTATTCATAGACCAGTTCTCAAGTAAGGATACAGTAGCTACTGTCATTATCGCCCCCGCAGAAGGGCCACCTATTATAGGAGCTGAGGTTCTTACCACAAAGAAATAATCAAAGGAAGAGGGGTCTGCTTCGCAGTTTTTGTCTCTCTGTATCAATGTACTGGCGACCTTTACAGATAGACGAGCTGAACCTTGCATATCGACCTGTGTAAGAGGTAAAGTATCTACAAAAACCCGGCCACTTCCATTACTCTGTATTGTAACTGTGATCGTGGAAATAACTCCTTTATAACCATCTTCAGTTCGAGCAACAGCTGGTGCATATACAGTAGTATTTCTGTATTCAATTTTTGCTCCGCCTTCATATATTGAGCCAGGTACACTAACAGCCTGAGAAAAATCAGTGAAACCAAGGGTGAGAACCAGGATCAATGAAACAAATAAAACTAAACTTTTTTTCATAACTAACTCCTCTAATCAAATTCCTAAGTTTAGATAAACTAAAGGAAATGGATATACTATATTTTTTAATTTAAAATTCTTTTGGATAAATCTAAACGAGTGGAAATAATCTAAATTTTTAATTACTAAAGCCAATTCTTTTCAATGATATACAAACAAATCAAAAACTTTACGATATTCATTATATTTCCACTTTTTACCAGATTTTATCTATATCAAGTTCTTCTTTCTTCTTTTTATCTTCTTTAGAGGGACGTTGCGAGCTTAATCTATCTAAGATTCCGCGAAATTCCTCTGTATGATATTCCATCCTTTTTTCACAGTTAGCCACAGTCAATTCACCCCTTGTTTTTTCGATTAATCGCCTTATAATATCTTGCTTTTTCTTTATTGGAACAAGACCTGAAGGATAATCAAAACGTATAACCAAGTTATAAATTTCTTCCATCATTTTTAGATTTTCATCTGCTTTTTCAGAATTGCCTTTACGTACACTGTCTAAAGCTTCTCGTCTTAATTCACCTACAAGATCACAGAGACCTAAAAGATAAGAGCTATAAGAGGTTTGAATATCATCTGGATCCGGGAGTTCTTTTCCCTTTTTTATGTTTAATAAACAGTAAGCTTCAACTAATTCCTGAGAAGCATTTTCAACGTATCCTTTATGGAATAATTCGGGATGGGGTGATGTTAAATCGAAAAGCTCGCCTAGCTCTTTTGAGGCTTGTTTTATGTATCTTTCAGCTTTTTCTAATGAATTTTGGTGTATATGCTGTATACTCTTACGGCATTTTTTAATTATATCTCTTGAAAAATGTAAAGACTTCTCTCGAATTTCATCTTTAGCATCTATGTTTTTCTCGATTTTATCTATAATTTCATTTAAATTTTTCATGTTATTAAGTTATCCAAACTTTTTATTACTTGTTAAATTTTTCATTTACCCAGAAATCAGGTTTTTCACCTTTTAAAACCTTGATCATTTGTTCTGCACACACGGTACCTGCTCTCACCTGTCCTTCCTTAGTATTTGCACCCAGATGAGGTGTCAATACCACATTATCTAATTTAAGAAGAGGGTTATTCTCTGGGGGCTCGTTTTCAAAAACATCTATGGCTGCCCCTGCAATTTCTTTGCTATTCAAAGCCTCATATAGCGCGTTTTCATCTACAGTACCCCCTCTTGAACAGTTTATTAAAAAGGCGTTTTTTTTCATTTTCGAAATCATTT
>JAZKSQ010000033.1:0-12049 GCA_036625995.1 Thermoplasmatota archaeon
CATAAAAAATATCCTCACTCCTAAACAATAGGTAATAACATTTTTTTTTGAAAAGCTTTTTTTTAGGTTACATCTACAGATGAATTTATTCTTTTTATTGTTTTTTCAACAAAATCTTTGTCTTCAATTATTACTTTTATTGCATCGTTTGGGCATTTATCTGCACATCTTCCACATCCTCTGCATTCTTCGTTGATTTTAGCTTTTCCGTCTTCGATTTTTATGGCTTTGACAAAACATACCTTTTGACATTCTCCGCATCCGTTACATTCTTCTGTAATCTCTATTTTTATTCCCGGCATTTTTTTTATACTTGAAGCCATTTTTTTGTTTATATCTGGTAGCATTCGCCATAGACAACAACAATAGCAACAGTTGCATACTACCAATAGTCGTGTTCCAGGGGTTGTTCCTAGCCATTTTTCATCAATCATGTCTCTTCCGATTAGATGTATTAAACCTATTTCTCTGCATTTTTTTACATGTTGAATTGCTTCTTTTTTGGTTGCTTCTTTTCCGAAATTTTTATTAATATTTTTTGCTGCTTCTCCCATAAAAAGACAGCCTAATTCTTTTGGATAGTTTTGGCAGTCCATTGCCTCACGGCATATACAAAAGTTCATTATGAATCGATATCCTGATTTTTTTATGAAATGTTCAACTATTTTTGAAGGAACCGCTATGCTATCCATCGGTTGAATTGTTTTATTTAATTTTATTTCGACTATGTCATCTTTTGGTAGTATTGTTAGATTGGTTTTTTCAAAAAGCATTTTATTGGTAATCCCGCGTATTATCGGGATCTTGGTTAGACTTGCGAGTTTAGATCTATATGGAAAAAATTTTTCCAATAGTTTTACAAATCTCCTATTTTTTTGCATTTATTAAAGACATCTTCCTAAAGATTTGTTGGTTTAAAAAAGAAACGGATGGGAAAAATTTGTAAAAAAAGGTTTTTATATAGAAGAAAGATAAAAAAATGTTAATATGGCTCGCTGAATCTAGAAGAGTGTTTTTAAGATGAATATTATTGATGAAAATTTTTATTTGCAGAGTTCAGAGAAAGTAGCTAAAAATCTTCTTGGAAAAAACTTAATTAAAAAAGAAGAAAACTGTGTTTTAAAAGGTAAAATTGTAGAAGTAGAGGCATATTACGGTGAAGACGATCCTGCATCTAGAGCGTTTCAAAACAGGGTCACTAAAGTTAGTAGATGGATGTGGAAAAAGGGAGGTATTGCTTTTATTTACATGGTACATGGCCATTGGTTGTTCAACATCGTCACAGGGAAAACTGATCAACCTGAAGGGATATTGATAAGAGCATTGGAGCCTTTAAAAAACATTGATAGGATGAAAGAACGAAGGCAAACTAGTAACTTGGAAAATCTTACTTCTGGACCTGGTAAATTGACTCAGGCTTTTAGTTTAAATGATAAATATAACGGTTCAAAAGTTTATCATCCATGTTCTAAAATAATAGTAGGGGAATCTGATAATAAAGAAGAATTTAAGATAGAGGATTCTTATAGAGTTGGTGTATCTAAAGATTTATCTAGAAAACTTAGGTTTTTCATTAAAGATAATTGTTTTGTTTCCAAAAAAAATATGAGAAGAAAGAAGTAATAATACTTACATATTTTTTTTATTGTTGTATTGTTTCTTTGACATATTTGTAGACTAGTATTCCTCCTAAAACTGAAAGTATTCCACTGATATAGAATGGTGACTCAAAGGAGAGATATCCTGCAAATAAACCTGCTATCAGAGGTCCAGCTGCTAGACCTAACATAAATGAGGTGGTCATAACACTCATTTCTTTTCCTTTTCTTTTTCCTGCGATATCAGCTGCTAAAGCAAAACCCGGGGCGACAACTCCTGCAGAAGCAATTCCCTGTCCGATTCTGATTAATATTAGTTCAAATGTGGTCTGTACATATGGTAAAAGAAAAGTTAGGAGCCCCATTCCTATCATTCCTATTGAGACCAGGTTTTTTCTGCCTTTTTTGTCGGATATATGTCCAATTGGTGTTTGAAATAAAATACGTGTTATAATCAAAGCTGAGAAAGCGATGCTGAAACCGATAGCTGTCTGACTTAATTTTTGATTAAACTGTTGTTCTAGTGTTGTGATTAAAGAGATAGATATTACCATAAAACCGATTGCTAAACCCAAAATATACAGATCAGAGGGTATCTTTTTATTTTCTTTTTTAGATGAAGAGGTAGAGGATGTTTTTGATTTAGGTTTTGAATCATTTACCCATAGTTGTGCAAATATGGAGATGGCTATTGCTACAGTTCCGGCGAGTATGAAAACAGAGATGAAACCGATTGTTTCTATCATTATTCCTGAAAAGATAGGTGCTATAGCAAATCCGGCCATCCTCATGGTGGTATAAACTCCCATTGAGCCGCCTCGTGTCTTTTTATAGGTTATTTCAGAAACTAAGGCCATAGTGGGTGCAATTGTGATGGCTACTGCCATACCTCTGAATATGTTCGCTGCTAACAATGATGTGAAACTATCAACAAAAGAAAAGGAAAATGATGCTATTCCTACTACGATCAATCCATATACTAAGAAGGGTTTTCTTTTTCCTATTTTATCTGAGGTTTTCCCGAAGAATGGTTGAAGAAAGGAGCTGGCTAGGCCATATGAAGCTAAAACTATGCCTATTAGCAGTTCTTGTGGGATTCCTACTATTTCTACTTCAAACTCGGATAAATATAAAGGTATGACTATTATAAGTAATCCGTTTCCAAAAGCGTCAGCGAATCTAACGGTGGAAAGAGCAAAAAGATCTCTTGATATATTGTATTTCTCTGCGACATTCATAGATATCCTAAATAGGTGTTTGAATGTTTTTTTCTGTTTTTTTAAGAGGATTACAGAAAAATACCGGGGTTGTTAAATTTTTTCATGATAATCAGTACTTCGAAAAGTAGAATTATAGTTTCAAGGTACGAGATTCCGCAGGGAGAAACTCAACTTAAACTTTTGCCGAATAGACCTATTTATGCCTTATTTCCAGCCACTTTCCGAACCACTGGATAATAAACTATATTGTTTTAAAAAAATCCGAAAGTGGCGGTTTGTATAAATTTTCTAAAAAAGAAAAAGAGTGTTTTTTAGAAAAGCTTCCAAACGGTTCCATCATCAGAATCAATCACCAGCCATATCATAAACCCTTACTTTTACGGTATGTATTCCAAAAACAAAATTATACCAAAAATACCGATATGGTGCAAAAGTATCATTATATCTTAAATCGTCATCTATAAAAAATTCTACCCTATCTATACCAGATCTCGTATCAGATACAGATGCCACTACCCCTATTCCACCTATAACAATAGACTTACAATCAAAGAAAAAAGACCCGAGCTTATTACTAAACAGATAAATACCTTTTTCAGGACGAATTATCGCCACAAACGGATCAGTAACATCAAAAGGACTCATCAACGGATACAAATCTTGGTTAGTTCCTCCTCTAATTAGATAGGGTGTATCGCCAATGCCGTCATCGTTGCTGTCGCTTCCAAAATAATTAAACCAATAATTCCCTTCGTTTAGGGTGGGGTTATACCAAGTGTTGTTCCCTTCATCAATATTGAGGCTAGAGTTGATAAGGTTATTGTGAAAAATGAGATTGCAACTACTAGATGTTAATAACCAGATGCCAGCTTCATTGTCAGAAATATGGTTGCCCTCGACGGTGTTGTTAATATTTCTCTATGCGGCAATTTTGAACATCCTCTAGAAATATTCCAGCATCATTAAATAAGTCTAATCCACCGTGTTGTATTGTAAAGTTTATAATACTACATGATCAGAAGAAACATATGCTACCTTATTTCCCTCGCCATTGATGATGGTGGTATTTCTGTTCTCCCCTATTAAACTAATACTCTTATCAATCTTTTATTGGCTCGTATTTACCGTTAAGACAAAAACCGTGTCACCAGTATTAGCGTTATCAATAGCATTTTGAATCGTACTATAGTTTCCAGGTCCTCTGCCCCCTACATATAAAATTATATCGTTAGGAGTATTATTTTTAGCAACAGCAACACCATCCAAGTCAAAAACGGACAAAATAAACGAGGGGAAAAATAAAATTATCATGAAAAATGTTAGAACATGTTTTTTTTCAACATAAACTTGGTTTCTTCTCCCATAAAAACATCTATAAAAATAGATAGGGAAGTATTTATTATAAATCTTTCGTCATTTAAATGAAACATCAGGGTTTTTACTGGTAAAAAAAATGCAGGGGAAGGGATTTGAACCCTTGAACTCCTTCGAGACAGGATGTCTCATCGAACCCTTTTAAAATAAAATCATATCTATATTTTTTGTGTGATTTTGATCTTAAGTCCTGCGCCGTTGGCCATGCTTGGCAACCCCTGCAAAACTAATCGATATGTGTTTGTTTTTAGTGCGGGTGCCGGGATTTGAACCCGGGCAGAGGGCTTGGAAGGCCCTAATCATACCACTAGATCACACCCGCAGATATTTTTTCTTTTATTTTTCCAAAATAGATATCCCTTTCATAATATTTTCCATGAATTTATTTGAGATATATGAAAGTTTTCTCTGTAGATATTTTATCGCCTGCGTTTTTAATTTTTTAAAAGGATTTTTCAAACCAGAAGAAGGAACAATCCAAAATTTTTAATAAAAAATAAATGACTATTTTTTATGGGTGAATAAGTAAACAAAAAAATATATGGGTTTGAGGGTGTCTCAATTGATGCTTGATCTGTCTGATGAAAATACAAGGAGATGGATTTTTTTAATAATTGCTATAGCAGTTTTTATATTTATCTTCTTGGCGCCCAACCCGGAAGGATTAAGTGAAAACGGACAGAATACTATTGCGATATTTGCTTTTACAGTGGCATTATGGATAACACGTCCGGTTTCCTTTCCAATTATTTTCTTTTTTACAGCGGTTCTCCTTGTTGGTACTGGAGTTTTTACGCCGGAAAATGCTTTTCATGGCGCCGGAACACCAACGATTTTTTTTCTAGTTGGAGCTATAATAATTGCGTTTTCTCTGAGTAAATATAATCTAGATAAAAGGATTGCTTTGACTTTTCTTAAAAGATTCGGTGGTTCTCCTTCTATTTTTTTATTTGGAATAATTCTGATAAGTGCTTTTCTTTCAATGACTATGCCTGCCCATGGAGTTGTGGCTTTGTTGATACCTATTGTGCTAAGTATTTTGCGTTCAAGTAAAAGAGATATGGTTGACACAAATTTTTCTAAGGCTACTCTCCTATCTTTAGCCTATGGTTCATCGGTTGGAAGTATGGGTACTTTACTTGGAGGGGCAAGAAACCCTCTTGCTATTTCTATATATTACCAGTCGACAGGCCAGAATGTGAGTTTTATTAACTGGTTCCTCGCTGCGGCCCCATTAGCTTTGGTTATGTTGTTTTTTTTATATATTGTAATGATCAAGGTCTATCCTCCAGAAGATATAGATATGAAACACCTTAGAAATTATCTTGAAGATGAAGTTGAAAAGATGGGTGAAATGTCTTTTGGTGAGAAAAAAACTCTTTTCTTTCTAATATTAGCTTTCATCCTATGGATAAGCTTTGGAACCATTATTGGTATGGCCACAGTCGCTGTTTTCGTAGCCGGTATTTTAGGTGTCTCTAAAACTTTGACTTGGGAGGATGTCGAAAAAAAATTGCCATGGGGGATTATATTTCTTTATGCAGGAGCTTTAACATTGGCACATGCTTTAACTGAGACTGGTGCTTCTTCTTTTATTGCTTCTAATATCATTAGTTTGGTTTCTAGTTATCCTGTTTTGGTTATTTTTTCAGTAGTGGTTCTTACCATTTTTCTTTCTGAGCTTATGAGTAATTCAGCGGCAACCGGGGCGATTCTGCCGATTACTCTTACTGTATTTGCAGCTGTTGGTTTATCTCAACGTGTTGGTATGTATGTAGTTGCTTTGCCTTCTGCTTTTGCTTTTATGTTTATTATTGGTACACCTGGTTCTGCTATGGTGTATGATACGGGTTTGTTGAGGACAAGGGATTTTTTAAAACCAGGTTTAATTCTAAATTTTATTGGGATAGCTATGTTTATGAGTTTAGGTTTGATTTGGTGGAAATTTTTAGGGTTGTGGTAGATAGATATGTTTGAGAGAAAACTAATAAAGGTATGTAATCCGTTTTTTTTCCAAAACTTGTTAGTTCTTGAAGGCAAAAAAAACAATGTTCCTGATGATGATTTGAAGACAATTATGGTTGCTTGTTATCGTAAACCTTATGATGAAAAATCTTTGAAATCTATTAAAAAACTTATTCGTAAGGAAAAACCTGATCGTATATTGGTTTTAAATATTTCTGAAACCAAGGAGTCTAGTGGTACAGTGGAAAGCTATTTGGGAAGAAAAGATGTAGAAAAACTACGGGATCAGTATAAAAAAGATCAACGTATAAGAAGCCAGGCGTATACAGATAAAATCTCTGATATAGCTGATGATTTAGATATTCCAATAAAAGAAATTAAAAAGAAGGGTAAAGCAGCTGAAATTATATTAAACGTTATGAAAAAATATGACCCATATAAGATAATTATTCATTCTTCTGATAAATCCTCTGTTGATAAACTTATATCTGGTTCTGTTAAAGAAGAGGTCTGTAAAAAATCCAGCTGTGAAGTAGAGGCATTAAAATAAGAAAAATTTGGGAGAGGGACTTTTTTTTGTTTAGATTGGTGTTTCTTCGACGCATGGAGTTTTTACGTCTAGGAGTTTAATCATGAATGTTGTCATTATCAATGTAGCTGCTATGAAGGCATAGACACTGAAAAACCAGAAGAGTATTACTATGGAATAATATACTCCTCTTAGACCATATGTAAATCTATTCATCGCTGTTAAGAAAACGTCTGTTCTTACGGCTCTTGCATCTAGTCTATTTTCTTCGTCTGTATCTGAGTTGGACTCTATTTTTTTTGTTGCAGATGTCTCGATTTCTCTTATAGGTATGCCGATAAGAATTGTGAATCTTACCATGTGACGGAGTGATAATAGAAACATTATCAATGAAAATACTATAGATCCAAACAAAAGTAGAAATTTATATTGTGCTACGGCGGCTGAAGAAAAAGGCGTTATATCAATTATTTCATTTATTCCTGTTGAGGGAAACTTTACTAGGAGACCCAATACTACGAGCATCGCTGATGATAGAAAAGTTGTGGACATTATTATGTTACGCATGGTCTGAACGGCGACTATTGTTTCTTCGGTATCAATCATTCTTTTTACCCAGAGTCCATAAAAAAAGTTTAACATTCCTCTTTTTGATTCCTCTGGTTTCTTAAGAGCTGTCTTTAGCTTGTAGGAATAAATTATTAGACATGCAGCAAATATGGCCAGGGCAACAATATTTACTGTGTTGAAATTATACATATCTCCAAAACCGTTATATTTTGGTATATTTAAGTTTTACGCAATTTCTGTTTTATAAACAATTGAAAATATGATAAAAGAGATATGTTTTTTTTATATATCTTCTTTTTTGAGTTTAGTCCACCATTCTGAAGGATTAGATTTTTTCAGGTTTTTTATCATTTTTTTAGCGGATTTTGTTTTAACTCGTTTATAACTACTGTCGATCCATCTTGAGGCTCTGCTGTATCCTATTTGCATATATTCTCTTGCGGTAAAGGCCATCTCTACTAGGTCTGCATCTTTTGCGATTATTCCAGGTTTATCTACAGGTTTTTCAATTTTTTTCCATAGCTTAAAAATTTTTTTTCCGATATCGTTGATTTTTTCTGTTTGATTATTTACTACATCTTCTTCTTTATAGGTTAGATATTTTGAGGCTATTTTATGTATGTCTCCTATTCTGCATTCTCCTAATTCATGGAATACTAGGGTGGTTGCTACTTTTTCTGGTTTATCATAATTTTCAAGGTATGCTAAGATATATCCGATTTGAGCGGCTCTTAGAGAATGTTCAGAAACACTCTCGGGTTTATCTATACCGCATACCTTCCATCCTTCTCTATCAGTCCTTTTAAGCATACCTAGCTCATATATAAAATCCTGTAGCTCTTTCATAGTTTTATCATTAAAAATTTAATACAAAAAATATTTGGATAAAAAAATCTTTTCGGGAAAACTAATTTTTTTGTTTTCAGAGGCAAAAATCTTTTTTATAATGAGGGATATATTTTAAAATGTGAGGGAAAAAGATGTTTTATTGTAAAAAATCTTGGTGTATACATCCCATAGCTTTTATTATAGTTTTATTTTTATTATTTTCATCTTTTTTACCGGTTTATGTTTCAGCTGATCAAAATACGGGAGAAAAAATAGAGTTTTCTGTATCCGAACATGATCCAGTTTTATTGATACATGGATACTTGGACTGTTACTGGACTCCATGGTGGAATAAATTATCTACCTACTTAGTAAAAGAAGGATATAACAGAGAAAATATACATATTATTGATCTGGGAGATAATCCTTTTAAAAATGTTGACTCTCCGGAAATATATGCAGAAATACTAAAAAAAGAGATCGTAAATATATCAAACAGCGGGGATACAAAAGTGGATATAATTGCTCATTCAATGGGTGGCTTAACTGCAAGATGGGCTATAGAAAAACTTAATTGCAGTTGTATGGTTGATGATTTAGTGACTCTTGGAACACCACACCAAGGTTCCTATGTGGCATATTTTGTTTTTAATACACCGGGTGGTAAAGACATGATACCTGTCAGCGAGTTTCTATTGGATTTAAATGATGGAGATTTATCTGCAGGTGTTGAATATACAGCTGTATGGGGTCGTTTAGATGAATTTGTAATTCCGCATAGATATGCAAGAATTTCCGGAGAAGAACTTAACTCTGTAGAAAAAGCACGTAATTTATGCGTTGGTTTTTATGAGCATGTACAGTTGGTAGCTAATAAAAATGTTTTTAATAAATACAAAAATTTTCTAGATTAAAAAAATAAATTTAGATAAAAAGTTTTAAGGTTTTTTTATTTGGGTATCATACTGTCTATTTGGTCGTTATAAAATGCAAAATAGAATTGATGGTATTGAGGGAGTAAAGTTTTTGCTTGGTATCCAATTTTAAAACGCGGTAGAATATGTGATGTTGTGGAAAATATCATGGTGTTGTTTTTTTCTAGATCTGGATAATCTTTTGTGGTATCCCAGCTTTTGGTATAACTTTTGGTTTCACCGGGCTTTAGAAAAATTATTTTTTTTAAAGGGATGTCAAGTAGGCCATACTTGTAGTTTTCACCGCTATAATCTTTCCATCTTGAATTGATTTCAGTTATGTAGGTTTTCAAAAAGCCAAAATAGTTTTTTTGTCCATTATTTTTGATGGTTACATCAATTTTAATTTCTTCAGTGTGTGTCCAGGTTGAGTTTTGTGTGATTATGATGTTATTTGTTTTTCTATCTGTCGTGTTTTCTATTATTTTTGAATATTCTTTTTTTGTGGATTCCAAGGTTGGATATACACCAAAAAGATGGTTATATCCTCCATCTAGATAGATAGTTGGATATACAATGGTATGGTATTGTTTTCTGGCTCTATTTTGTGCTATATTGTTTTTGTCGGATATTAGTGAGATATATTCGAAGTTATAGTTTGGTTCTTCTTTTAATTCCTTTAGTGATTTTGATGCGTTTGGACATTCTGGGCACCATGTTGCTGTTATGTATTCTATGAATACGGTATGGTTTTTTTCTTTTATTGTTGTTTTTTGTTTTTTGTTTTGTTCTGCGTTAACGGCTATTATGGTTGAGATTATGATTATTGAAAAAATGGTTAGAGTTAGAGTTATTGTTTTTTTATTTATGTGTATGTTTTTTCACCCCAATTATATATTTTGCTTTGCAGTTTATTAATATTATAGATGGAGTCTAATATATAAGATTAACTATTGTTATTTTTTTACTATTTTTTCCGAAGAACCAGTAGCAGTCATCAAATCCCCAAGGTTTTTATGATAATCCTCAGGACTAGAATCAAGAAGCTTTAAAGCATATTCTTTTAAAAATTCACCAGACTCAACTTCAACCTTTTTATATTTCCATTTATCCTCTTTTCCTTTACCCAAAGCCAACAAAAAACCATAAGCGAGTGAACGACCTTTCGTATCATCAGGTTTTTTCTTCTTAATTTCATTTATCGCCTTTTCTTTACCAGAGGCCTTATACGTCTTAGCGATATGGTCTGCAAAACTTGCCAAAGGAGAAAGATACTTATAATCCGGAAGTTCAGACAATATATCCCTCTGTTTTTTATATTTAAAAGATGTAGCTAAAATCTTAGAGGGAGTAGAATCCAGATCAAACAATTTACTAGCAGTATCAGAATCATCAACTATAGATTCCAATAAAGAAAGACCATAATCATCCCAAAATATCTCCAAGACATCATTTGGAGAAACATCATTAACCAGTAAAGGTTTGTCACTTTTGTTTAAAAAATATTCAAGACCGATTTTTTCATACTCTTTTGGTTTTAAAGCCTTGATAAAACTTTCAGTATCTTTACCATATGATTCACCGTTTAAAACCAGTATCTTTTCATCCGAAGTTTTTAATTTTTCGATTCTTTTTTCTTTGTTCTTATTTATAATTTTTAAATCAGATAAACCACCAGATAAATATCCGTCGACAAAAAACGTTTCATCATCATCTTTAACTTCTGTTTTTTTAACTGCTTTTCCGACAACCTCTATATCAAAATCTTTAGAGATATCTTTTTCTATAAGATAACGAGTGATTTTAAAAATAGTATTTTCATTTTTTGAAGCACATTTTTCACATATCGAAAAAAACATGTCGGCGGATTTCCAATAGATTTTTAAATAAAATTTATCAGATAAAGTTTTGTTTTGTTCTATATTATCTTTAGATAAATGTTTACAAAAACAATGGTTTCCATCTTTTTTTAAATCAATTTTTTTCCCGATGAAATCCACAAATTCTTCAGGAGGATCCCTTCTTTTTCCTTTTGAAATAAAACCGTCATCCCAAGAATAAACATGTATCTTTTTGTTCAAAGCTATATCCTTTATCCCCATAAGACGTAGTACTGGATTGTCGAAATGTTGAGCTGCGATAAGTTTTTCTTTTGATGCTTTTCCTCTTTGTGCAAACTTTACTTCCCCTTCAGGTGTTTTTACTGCGGCTAAGTAGGGTGCTTTTTCTGAATGAGATAAAAGAAGAGTTCCTGCTACTGCACCTGAGAGTTCTTTTTTCTTTGAAAGTTTTTTCAGCTTTTTAACATCGTCTTTGTATTTTTCTACTTTGGATAGATGTCTTTTTTGTTTTCTAAAATATCTTTTAGAATGTCTGTCATTATATTCTGGTAAAACAAGGTAAGGGTTTTGTTTTAATTCTTTAGCTTTTTGAATTAGTTTTTTCTCCAAAGATTTAGATGCGGTGCGGGTAATCGATTTTCTTCTGCCGCAAGAACCTTTAACACATTTTCTAGTCATAGTTACTTTTTCTTTAATGAGTGGTGGTTTATTAAAGTATTATTGAAAAAAAATTTTGTGGAAAAAATCTTTTTTTTTGTTTATTCTTTTTCTTTTTTTAATTTTTCATATTCTTTTTTATACATTTTATCGTAGTAACCTGGGCTTACAAAGGCTCCTACATAATGTGCTACTATTCCGATTCCCCAGCCGAATAACGGGAAAATAAACCAGGGGAAACTATCAATGCCGCTGGTGGTATACCATATTACGATTAGCAAGATATTCACCATTATGTATGCAGAGACGTGTACAAAAAAATCTGCTTTTTCTTTTGCCCTTTTTTTGCCTCCCGTTTAATATTTTCTTCGGAATCCGTTTTTATTATTTCACAATAAACAAATAACAAAAACTTAAAAAGTTTTTTTAAAACAATGTTTTTTGGATTTTATATATGTAAATTTTATATATTTCCTCTTTTTTTCAATACCACACAAATTTATATAAATACTTATAAATACTTTGATTAGTATAAGATAATTATAACGTTTAA
>JAZKSQ010000034.1:0-11414 GCA_036625995.1 Thermoplasmatota archaeon
AAGTAAACCACCAGAAAAAACCTCCAAATTAGGCACCGAAACTGAGGTCGGAAGAAGACCTAAACCCATAAAAGACAATAAATTATGGCCGGTCAGAGCAAAAGAAAAAGAAAAAACTACTACCACTATAGAAACTAAAAGGTGAAATACTTCAGTACCGCTAAAATCACCTGGTTTACTCTGTTTTAAAACACCTTTAGGGAAATACATATAATCCCTAGGAGGAATATCCTGGAAAGATTCGTATATCTCTTTTTTTTCTACCATAAATAAACCACAAATCAATAGTATCTACAAAAAACCTAATTATAAAACAATTTATTATATCTTCTTTTTTTAAAACGATAAATAGAAAAAAATTAACAGCAGTTTATAAAAAACTGGTTAGATAGGGGAAGGCTATTATTGTACCAATAACACTTCCGACATTGGCAAACGCAACTACCATTAAAAGCTTTATCACCCTGTTATTCCAAAAATCTTTAAGATTATCTATGTCACTAAGATCTTTAAAATCACTAATCACAGGGGTTCTAATCTTTGCTTCAACATATCCTGCAACCCATCCTGCAGCGATTGCAGGGTTAAGAGAAGTAATTGGAGCCGCTATGAAAGCAGCAAGAATTGAAAACGGATGTGCACGTGCAAAAATTGTTCCGACAGCTGAAAAAATACCATTGATCAAAAACCAGTAAATAAACATTTGAGTCGCTATATTTGGGCCTTTAGTCAAAAAGGCGTAACCTATCAAAGAAGCAAAAAGGACTGGTATAGCATAACCAACTATTTTTAAAACATTAAAACGTTTTTTTGGCACATACTCTAATTCGGAGATATCTATATCCACTTTTTTTTGTTCTAAATAGTTTTTTATACCCTTTAGATGACCGGCGCCTACTACTGCTAAAACTTTGCCTTTTTTACTTTCATCAAAAATTTTTTTTGCAATATACTTGTCTCTTTCATGGATTAATACATCAGCTACACTGGGAGCAATGTCACTAAATTCTTCCATCAATTCAGTGATAACATCTTGATTCATCAGCTCTTCTACATCTATTTCTTCTATATTCTCTTCTTCATACCCTACTACAGCTTTTATAAACTCCCAAAGCAGCTTGGATTTTTCTTTGAAACTCATCTTTTTCCAAGCTCGCTTTAAAGTAACCGAAATATCCCTGTCTACTAGAGATATATCCAAATCTTTTTCACGAGCTGCTTTGATAGCTGCAATCATCTCAGACCCAGGTTCAATACCATGTTCTTTACCTAATTTACGTTGAATAGAAGAAAGAAAAGTCTGAGCTAACATAAAATAAGCATTATTTGATTTGATTAGAGAAGTAACAGGTTTTTGCTCCCATTTATCCTTCTCAGTTAAAGAATCATACCTTCTTTTACACAATTCTACTGCAACAATACCAGGTTTAAATTCCTCGATTTCTTTTTCTACTTCTTCTACGCTAGTTTTGGAAATATGTGCAGTACCTACAAGAAGTATATTTTCATCTATTTTTTCTTTCAAAAACTATCTCCTCTAGCTAGTTAACCTAATTAAGAGTCCTTAGCTTTTATTTCAAGAGAAAGAATAGGTTATGGTATAAAAAATCATTTATTTATTTTTCTTTTAGAGCAGTTATTGTATTCTATATTTCCGCTTCGAAATCTTCTATTTCTGGTTCGAAATCCTCATAGGATTCTATGGCTCCTCGGTCTTTAAGAACTTCACGAGTCAAAAGCCAGTATACTAAAGCAAGAGCTCTCCTACCTTTGTTGTTGGTAGGAATTATGAGATCCAAATATTTTGCTTCGTTGTTAGTATCGCTTAGACCAACTGCAGGTATATTTACATTTTTAGCTTCTACTAAAGCTTGAGAATCAGCCAAAGGGTCAGTTAGTATTAAAAGTTCGGGTTCTCTATAATTTGGTGAATTAGGATTGGTTAAAGTACCAGGTCTAACCCGTCCTTCTAATACACTAACACCAGTATATTTAGAAAACATCTGAATCGGTTTTTGACCGTATTGTCTTACTGATACAACAAGTGTCTCTTTAGGATTGAAATTATTTATAAATTTAGCAGCTTCTTTTATACGGTCATCGGTTTTTTTAACATCAATAATATATAGTCCATCGTTTCTGACTTTATAAATAAATTTTTTGATATCAGAAGTTTTCTGACGGGTTCCAATATGAACACCTGAAGTCAAATAGGTTTCCTCTGAAACCAACATTTCATTTACATCATTTTTTTCTTCTTCTTTTTCTATTGTTTTTTCTTGTTCTTCTTTGGCCATAAAAGCAGTCCTCTTCAATTAAGTTTTAAGTTAACATTCTTTTTCTATAAGATAAATGTTTTTTCTACTCTTTTTAGGAATCTTCCATTCTTTTTACAGTTATTGGTATAGCCTCTTCTTTAAACTCTAACATTGCTATATCAATCGGAAAAATTACATCTTTGGGTATATCAATTAAAGTGGGTGCACCCATTGATATCTGCAATGCTCTTGCTCCAATTATTCTAGCTTTTTCGAAACGAGTATACTCTTTCAAATGTATTCACCTTTAATTTAAAGGAGTGATAAAAGGAGGAAATAATGAAAACCTTTAAAAATATTACCCTTAAAATGGGGGTTTTAGTGAAAAATAATTCAAAAACTTTCTTGTATTCCATCCATTTCATTAGTTATTATATTTGGAAATTCAAAAGAAAGCTGCATATCTACGGTCATATCTCTAAGAAGTTCTTCTAGATGTTCATTTTTAAATTCTTTATCTCCATCCATATCAGAAAACAATTTTCCTACATATCTTCCATCGTCTTTATGTATTTCTATATTATATAATACCTCTTCCATATTTCCCCTCTTAAAAAATGTTAGGCTTGATTAGTATAAAAAATTTTTGCTGTCGGAAATTTTCTGGGAAATGATATATATAAAATTATATCATCCGATCCAATAGCACATTAATTTCTTTTCCTCTGTATCCCAATGAACCTTTATTTTTAAATGATCTTTTTATACTTTTTAACCCTTTTTCTGGTGGATTTAATCTGAAAATTGGTTTAACATCGGGAATATTACGATATTTTATTTTGTCTTTTACGATATCTTTTGATATATCATCTATATTTTTGTATGAGGTCGATGATTTAATATATTTATCTGTTATGTTTTTTCCGCCTTTCAGTTTTCCTCTTTTTTTTATTAAATCGGCTGCGTGTTCTTGGTCTATTTCTCCCCATGTAATAAAATCTTTAGTTTTTTGAAGCATGCCTTTATTTTCTTTTTTTTCCTCTATTAATACACAGTGATTACTTCTAGTTAAGTTTAGCAATTTAAGAGTCTTTTTGATTCTAGGTTTTACATTGATTTTTCCTCTAAGTCTTATTGTTGCGTAAACCATATATCAATCATGCCTCCTGTTCCGGGTTTTTTTGCATACCATATTTTTCCATTTCTTCATCTGATTCGGGTTCGGCGTTTCCACTTATTATTCCAATCTTATTTTTTTGTTGTTTTGTTATTCTCATCATTGCATTTTTTTTCATGGAATTATATACAGCTTTTGCATAGTTGACTGAAGTACGTGTTTTTCCACGAGTAAAAGCCCAACAGTCTTCAATACCGGCTAAGGAAAGTATTTGTTTTGCTATATCCCCTACAGCTAATCCTACGCCTCGGGGGGCAGGTTTGAAAGTGATTTCTACGCTTCCGCTTTTTCCTTTAACTGTAAATGGGAAAGTATGTGGTTTTCCACATCCGCATTCCCATGATCCGCATCCTCTTCTTATTTCTATCATTTTTGTTTTTGCGTTTTTAATTGCCTTTCTTATACTTGAACCTACTTCTTTTCCTTTAGCTTGTGCAAGACCTATGTATCCATCATGGTTTCCCACGGCTACAGTTATTACAAACTTTACTCTACGTCCTGAATCGGTCATTCTCTGAACCATATTTACATCTATTACTTCGTCATCAATTTCGGGTATTAATATATCCGTTATTTCAGGTTCTTTAAGTGGTAGACCGGATTTTAAAGCTTCTTCCATTGATTTTATTTCGCCGTTTCTTACTTTTCTACCGAGTTTAGTTTTAGGTTCCCATTTTACAGTAGATCTACCTTTATTTCTTTTATTAGCCATTATTTACCCCCGGTGATCTTATTTTTGAGATCTTCAACTTTTGAAGAAACTTCTTTTTTGATGTGATTTCCTTTAATTCTTTCAACGTCAGGTAATTTTTTTTCATCATGGGGACATTCAACACCAGCGTCTAAAACTCCTTTAAGTGAAGCAAAAATCTTTGAATTTGTTACAGGTAATTGTCTACCTATATCTAGAACTGCCTCTTCTATACCTTCTTCTTTTGCTCTTTTTCCTGCCAAAAGACCTGTAAGGTATGCTGCTGGTATATTAGATGTTGAATATTTCCAATTAAGACTTGATTCTAATTCTTTTGAAAAAGCTGAGGCTATTACTTTATCGCTTTCTTCTTCATATTTTATGAATTGCACTCTCATATGTTTTAACGTTCTTCTAATAACTATTCTTGGTTTACCAGATTTTAGTAACTTCAATCTTTTCCTATAGTCAGTTTTTCCTTCCCGTTGTCTTCTAGGTTTAATTCTGTATCTTGGTCCCTGATTCATTTTTAGGTTTCCTCCGTTTCTTCCGAACTTAATATTCCATCTGACTTTAGACGTATTTTAAGGTGGTGTTTACTTCTAAATTCTCCGCCTTTTGCCTTTCTGTAATATTTACGATAATTTGATCTAGAAATTTTTTCTTCATCTCTAAGAGTTCTTAAGAATTTTCTAAGAGGTCGAATGGTTTTAATCCATCTTTCTTTTTTAGGTAATCTCGCATGTTTTTTTCCTTTGATTGATCCAGGTCCTCTTCTTCTACCTTTCTTTTTTTGACTCTTAATATATTTTTTTCTTCCTCTGGAGATACCTTTTTTTTGTTTTGCTTTTATTGCGTTGCCATTGATTAGCACACGTATATCGTCTTTTGTAACTGCTTTTCCAATTTCTTCTATACGGTCTGGATCCATCCAGATTCTGTTTTTACCGCATTTAAGCAGTTGAGCTGCCATTCTTCTTTGGTTTTTGAGATTTGTCATAACTTTTAGACCTCTTGAAATATAACTAACTTTTATTTTAAAGGTTTAATATTCTAATATCAAGCTCTTTTGCTTTTTCTTTTATTTTAATTCTTTTTTTGGTACCTACCGTAGCACCGATCCTTGCAGCTTGTTTTTTTGGATTTATTTTCTTTAAATCATTAACGTTTTCTACCCTAACCTCTTCAAAACCTGAAGGGTGAAGTCCACGTGTTTCACTAGGTCCTCTATATCCAATTCGCGCTTTGTTAGGACGATATTTTTTGTTAACCCTCATTTTTGAATGGAGACCTTTTGGCCTACGCCAGTTATTAGGTATTCTTTTATATCTAAATCCTTCTTGACGTAGAAATTTTGGTTTTCTTTTTTTAATACGTTCTCTCAGATTTAATTTATATTTCAAATCGTCATCAATTTCTGGTTTTTTCTTAACTTCGTATTCTGTTCCTTCTTCTACGATTTCGGTTTCTTTTTCAACTTTTTCTTCTTCAAGTTCTTCCGCTTCTTTTTGTTCTTCTGTTTTTTCAACTTCGCCAGTTTCTTTTTCTTTTTTCTTTTCTTCTTCGGTATCAGATTTTTTTTCTTCTATTTCTTCTCCTGATTCTTCAGCTGTCTTTTGTATCTGATTTAACATATTTTCTGCGGTTTTTATTCCAATACCTTCAACTTTGGATAACTCTTCAGGTTTCGCATTTTTTAATTTATCGATTGAAACAAAACCAGTATCATAGATTAATTCAGCTTTTTCCTTACCTATTCCCTTTAGATCCATCAGATATGATATCACTTGTTCTTTTTCAGACATGTTTAGGTTCCTCCACTGCTAACTTTGTATATTCCATCTTGAAAGACACGGATATCCCATTTTTTGATTTTACATAATCTTTCAATATCTGCAACTGTCTGACCTACTCTTTCTTTATTTATCCCTGAAACTGTGATATCTTCTCCTTTGGTTTTAACTTCGATATCTTCTGGGATTTTTATTTTTCTAGGTGATTTTTCACCTAGGAAATTTTTTACTATTAACTCATTACCTTCCATAGTGGTTTTAACCGGAAAGTGAGAAAAAACAGTTTTCATCTTATATTCAAAACCTTCATTTACTCCTTTAACCATATTTTTTATGTGGCCTACAAAGGTGCCGAGTAATGCCTTTTCTTTCCTACGAGGATTTTTGCAAGTTAAAGTAATAGAGTCATCTTTAATTTTGATATTTATTTTAGGGTGAGAAAAAACTCTGTTAAGGGAGCCTTTTTCTCCTTTTATTGTTATTTCTCCTTTATCATTTTTTGATGCTTCTACGCCGTCAGGAATTTTGATTTCTTCTTTTATATCTGGTATTTTTGCCATATTGACCACTCACTTTTTAAAACCGTTTAATGATGTTTTTTGGTTCTTTTGATTCAGTAAACATAAGCTAGTAATTTTCCCCCTATTCCTTTTTCTTTGGCTTCTTCTTGTGAAAGTATGCCTTTATTGGTTGTTAGAATCAATAGACCAAAATGTTGTGCTGGAAGATATCGTGACTCCCATCTATCTAAGTCTTCTCTTTTTACAGGATAACATGGTTTGATTACACCGCAGTTATTAATATTTCCAGTAAGTTTTACTTTAAATATTCCTGCTTTTCCATCTTCTATGTATTCAAACTTGTTAATGTATCCTTTTTCTTTTAAAATATTTAAGACTCCACCTATTAACTTTGATGATGGTTGAATTATACACTTTCCTTTACCAGAAAGTTCTGCATTTTTCATTAGTGATAAAGCATTTGCTAACGGATCATTCATCATGGTTAATGTTACCTCCATATCATTTTTTTATGAATATTTTTTAAACCCCATTTCTTCAGCTTTTTCTCTAAAACATTGTCTACATAGATGGAGACCATATCTTCGGATAATACCTCTTTTTCTACCGCATCGTTCACAGCCTTTCAGTCGTCCATATTTCTTTTTTCTTTTTTTTATCTTCAAATCAGATTACCTCCACATCTAGTTCCTCTGAGAAATATTTCATTGTATCTTCTGGTTTAATTTGATGTCTTTCTGGAATTTTTTTCTTCTGTATACGTCTTTTTTTAATTCTATAACCTGGTCTTTTCATAGTTACACAAACATCTAAACCAAATATTCCAATTTCAGGATCGTATTTTTGATCTTCAAAAAGAGTATAATCTGGAACGCCAAATGAAACATTTCCCTGATCGTCAAAGGAATAATCTGCGATTTTTTTATTTCTTGTTTCTAAAGCTTTTTTAAGGAAATTTTCAGCTTTCTTATCTCTTAAAGTTACTTTACATCCGATTGGTAAACCTTTCCTTACACCTAGTTCTTTATTATTGATTTTAGATAAAGTTCTAACAGGCTTTTGTTTAGTTACTTTCTGTATTACTTTCTCTGCCTTTCGCAGTTTTTCTCCTGCTTCACCTACACCAATATTTACTGTTACCTTTTCAATCTCAGGTGAAAAGATGGTTTTCCTTTTAGCTTTCTTTTTCTTGTTGTTTTTTTTAGCCATCTTTACATTTTCACCTCAGGTACCTCTATAACAGGTTTTTCTTTACCAACTGTGAAGACATGTTTTTTTATCGTTGAAAATTCATTTTTTCCTTCTAATCTTACAAGATTAGAGTGAGAAGATCTTACAATTTCCACATCTTTTATATCTGCAATTTCACCAATGTGTTTACCACCTATAATAAGAGCGACTTTTCCTTTTTCGAAAGAAAAAACATCTATTATCTTATTTTCTTTAAAATTAATTTTTAAAACATCGCCTGTCTTGTATTTGTCTTGTTCAACTATCTTGTTATGGCCGTCATGAAGATTTAGTTGTATTTTTCCGTCTTTTATTAATGATTTATTTTCTATTCTTGACAGCTTCCACTCTGCATCCATTTCAGAGATAGCCATGAGCCTAAACTTGCCTTTTCTATCGTAAAGGAGTCTGTAATGTTTTTTTATTTTAGGGATATTTATTACATCCATTAGTCCACATGGATACCTGTAGTCTTTCCTCTGGGTTCCGTCGACGAATATTTCACCGTTGGAAAGAATCCTTTTAACTTCTTTTTTAGTATCTGCCAAACTAAGATAATCTCTTATTATTAATCCTAAACTTACTGAATTTTCAATTGGATGAGGACCTGGGCTAGGTCTAATCGTCCATTTTTTTTCTTTTCTATGTAAACGTAGTGTTCTTGCTGCATTTGAACGTTTTAAATGTTTACTCATTTGTCTTTCTCCTCCTTTTCATTAGCATTAGAAGATTTATTTTTGTTATGAGTTTCTTTGTCTTCTTTTTTTGTTTCTTTTTTATCAGTTTTGTCTTTCGTTTCAAGCTTTTTTGTTTCTCTTTCTTCTTTTTTATCTTCCGCTGTTTTTTCTTCAACTTTTTCTTCTTCAGGTTCTTCTGATTCTTTTTTTTCCTCTGTTTTTTTAGTTTCACCTGCAGTTGCTTCTTCTTCTTCTTCTTCTTCTTCTTCTTCTTCTGCTTTTTTCTTTTCTTCTTCGGCTCTACGTTTTTCTTCTTCTCTTACTTTTATTTGTTCTTCAGCTTCTTTTTCTATTTCTTCTCTTGTTTCTTCAGGTACTGCTCTTTCCAGATACTCTCTTCTCCATTTATCAGTTAAATTCAGTTTTGTTATTAACACATTACTTGGATCAATAGGTTTAGGAATCCTGTTTCCATCAGTTTTAATAAGTGTTAATCCTTCAATTTGAATTTTACCTTTACGTACGTCTACTCCTACTACTTTATCTTCATGGCCTTTGAAGCTGCCTCTCAGAACTTTGACAGTATCGCCTTCAATAACAGGTACTGCCCTTCGATTATATTTTAATAATAGACTTTCTTCTAGATGAGATGCTATGTGTTTCCTTTTTTTATGAAGCGGTTTATTGAAATGTTTCTTTCTTTGTTTTCTCGGTTTTTTTGAAGTCATTTTTTTAATCCTCTCATACTATTATTGATGCAGTTGCTCCAACCCTTGGCCATCTTTCTGCTGCTTCAATAGCCACCGGGCCTTTAATCATTGAACCTTTTAAATCCCCTGTTTCAGTTATTATGACTGCGGCGTTATCCTCAAATTGGATCATTGTTCCATCTGGTCTCCTAAAGGGTCTTTTCTGCCGGACGACAATGGCCTTTAATAATTGCCTTCTAAGATCCACAGTTCCCTTTTTGACACTAATTACGACTAAATCTCCTATACCTGCACGAGGATATCTTCGATGTGTACCTTTTAATTTAGGAGTTGAAACAATTTCTACGATTTTTGCTCCTGTATTATCTATGCAGGTTAATGTTGCACCAGTGGGCAATCCTCTCTTTGTTCTACCGGCTATTCCTTTCATTTCCTTCTGTCTCCATCATAATTTTTCTATTGTTACGAAAGATATCGTTTTACTTAACGGTCTACATTCAGCTATCCTTACTTTATCTCCTACTTTAGCTTTTATACAAGGCGGACAGTGAGCAGGATAAACTGAAGTTCTTTTTTCATATCTTTCATATTTTGGTACATAATGTCTATATTCTCTTTTTACAAGAATTGAGTTTTGCATGTCTGCAGATGATACTATTCCAGTGATAATTCTACCTCTAACTGGTAAGGACCCGTGGAAAGGACAATTTTTGTCATCGCAGGTTTCTTCTGGTGGTTTAACCTCTAAACCTATGTCTTTTGCTTTTGATTTTTTTTCTACCACGTTATTTTTCACCTAACTTTTTTTGTTCTATCCTCTGGTCTATATGTAATTTTTGATCCATTTATGCTGATTTTTTTTTCATTTATTTTAAATTCAAATTCAGCTGTCATTTTTGCTATTCTTATATGTTTTTTTCCTTTTTTTATGAGGAACGTATTTTTTGTTTCATCTATTATTCTGCCACTGGTTCCTTTCAGTGTGGAATCGGTGCATTTTTTTATTTTAACTGTACGACCTACGAGTTCATGTTTTGCAAGTTTTTTTTTATTCATACCTTTTTTGTTCATTTATACAAATTTTTGTTAAATGAACTTTGATTCGTAATTTTTTTATGTGTTATCTGATCTTTATTATCTTTTTATTCTATTTCTGTAATGAAACCCATTTTCTCTAGGGTGTCTTTACATTTATCTCTGTGGTCTCCTTGGAGTTCTATTTTACCATTTTTTATTGTACCGCCACAAGCACATTTAGATTTTAACTGAGATATTAAGGAATCCATGTCAACTTCATTTGGATCCAGACCTTCTAATATTGTCATCTTCTTACCGTATCTTCTTTTATCAATAGCGATACTTACTTTTTGTTGTCCTCGAGCAATATCTTCGCAAACACATATCTCTTTTGGTAGACCACATTTTGGACATATATCACTCATTCTTTTTCTCCTTCCTCCTGCATGATTGTTAAAAGACGCGCTATTGCTCTCCTTATAACTTTTATTTCTCCGGGTGAAGGAGGAGATCCACCCATAGCTGATACGCCTCTTTCATGCATTAGTTCACTTTTTAGTTCCTGAAGTTTTTCTTTTTTTTCTTCAGGCGTCATTTCTCTTATTTCCTTTGATTTTAATACCATTTTTTTATATCCTCTTAAAGGATTTTTCTAATTTCTTTGATAATATTTTCTGCAGTTTTTTCACCTATTCCTTCTATCGCCGAAAGTTCTTCTATGTTAGCCTCGTATATCTCTTCAAGTGATTTAAAACCTGCTTCCTCAAACTTCTTAATAGAAGAAGGACCTATCCCAGGAATATTTTTGAGTTTAGATAAATCGGTTTTCTTGTCTTTTTTAGCTTCAGTTTTAGTTTTTTCTTTTTTTTCTTTTACTTTTTTCTTTTTTCCGGTTTCTTTAGTTTCTTGCTTTTTTACTTTTTCTTCATCGATTTTATCTTCTTCTGTTTTTTCTTTAGATGAAACAATTTTTATTTCATCAGGAAGTTTAGCATTTGGTTTCATTATTCTTACTTTTACACCGATTATTCCAGCTGTAATTTTTGCAGTATCGTATCCTTCATCCATTACTTGCTCAGCTGTTTCACCACAATATTTTACGTGTCCTTCTGTAAACTTTTCCGTTCTATGTCGTGAACCGGTTAGTTTACCTGAGATTATAACTTGACATCCTTTTGCTCCTGAAGACATTATTCTTCTTAGTGTTGAATGACCTGCTCTTCTGAAATGCCAGCCTCTTTCAAGGGCTCCAGCTAATTTTTCAGCCATAATCTGTGCATTTAAAGATGCCTTGTTACCTGCTTCTTGTATCTCAATTTGGGGGTTTTCAAGGTCAAATT
>JAZKSQ010000035.1:0-11242 GCA_036625995.1 Thermoplasmatota archaeon
CTAATGATTTTTATTAAACATAAAAATTATCTGATATTTGATAAAAAAGAAGACATTATAGACATGATGACCAAAGGAAACAATTTCAAAGGTTCTGATAAACCCGACATTGCCCGTGAGGCTCTTAAAAAGATTATGATCAAAGTTTTAAAAGATAATCCTATCTGGGATGATGAAAAAAAAGTCCGTAGCAAGATTAAAAAAGATATTATTGACAAAGCCAAAAAAGTTATCGCGGATCTTGATTTATCTAAAGTTGATTTAAGTGATCTTACCTTGATTCAGTCTGTCCAGCCGCCAGGTAGATATAAACCTAATCAGGATGGTTCCATGTCTACCTTCGGTAAAAGAGCCCAGGCTCTCGAAAAAGTTTTAGGTAAAAGATTGAAAAGCCGGATTAAATTTCGTTTTGTGGTCACCAAAGATGCACTACCTGGTATCAGAAATCCTTCTAAAAGCGGAGTTAAACCTATCGATTATATGTATCCTGTTGATCTTTTAGAGGATAAAGAGAATATCGATCTGGAATGGTATAAAGAGATGATTGAAAATTATATCAAGGGTGCTTTTGGTCTTTCTGATATAGATATGTCACAACAAACCGGTTTAGATCAATGGATGTAAAAAAAAAAAGAATTTATCCTGTAGTTTTATTTTCTATATTATGTTTACCCAGATTATAGGTATTTTGTCTGGACTATTTTTATTAAAATTTTTTTCTGACGTAATTTATCCCATCCTTTTCCCATACTTTTTTTATTTTTATATTAATTCTCTTTGGTAATGTTTTATATAAATATTTTTCGATGTAATCTAGCATTTTTGATTTTTTTGTTTCTGAAAGAATGTTTTATCCTAATAAATTTAAAATCTTTTTAACATAAAAAAAATTAAATAATACGTAGAGTTATATTTAACTTGGTACAAATATAACATATCAAAAAAAACTCTTTAGATACTTTTACTAAAGGAGGCATACCAAATATGATAAACAAAAAAAAGAAAATAACTCTTGCAATAGTACTTTTGTTTATATCAATGAGCTTTTTTCCAGCATTAAACGCCTTTGATAACGAAAAGGAAAACAAAGAAATAATTTACGAACAAAAGTTTTCAACGCCTGAAATAAAAAACAATGAAAAATATACAAACATAGAACTCAAAGAATGTCAATCCAAAACAACTTCTCCAGGTCTTCCAAAAATACCAGTTTTTACAAAAAAATTCGAAATCAAAAAAACATTTAAAATAAAAAAAATAAATGTCGAAATACAAAAAGGAAAAACATATCCTTTAGAAAAACCCATAGAACCTACATCTAACATAGAATACCAAAATAAATATTTTAACAAAAAAGAAGCAAAAACAGAAAAATATCAATCATATGAAAAAATACCTAAAAAATGGTATGACTATGAAAAATCCAGAGGGCTAAATGATCAACTTCAAATAACGTCTTTTCTAAAAATCTCCATATATCCAATAAGATACCATCCAATCGAAAACAAGATAACCACAATAGAAAAATTCAAAATAGAAATAGAATACAAAGAAAAACAAATAGAAGAGAAACCTTCTTTTAATAAAGAAGAATTCAAACTCATAATTATATCCCCTAATGAATTTAAAAAACAACTACAGCCACTTGTAAAACATAAAAAACAATTCAACATAACCTCAAAGATAATAACTCTAGAAGAAATATACAACGGCGAATACTTTAACACACAAGGAAGAGACCAACCAGAACAAATAAAATACTTTATAAAAAAATCCATTGAAAACTGGAATACTAAATATGTATTATTAGTCGGAAACATCGAAAAAATACCAGTTAGATATACAGACGCCTTTCCATGGGGAAAAGACTGGGGTGGAAACGTTTTATCCGACATTTATTATGCCGACATATACAACGCAGAAGGACAATTTTGCAGCTGGGATTCAAACTCTAATAAAATATATGGCGAAGTCACCTATAACCAAAGTGTTTTCCCCCCTTCTATAAACGAAATAGATTCAGTCGATCTCACCATGGACGTACTACTAGGAAGACTACCATGTAGAAACAAAAAAGAAGTTGAAATAATAGTCAACAAAACAATTACCTATGAAAAGGAAGCATACAACCAAATATGGTTTAAAAAAATAATTTTAGCCGGCGGAGACACCTTTCCACCAGGAAGACACGGAGCACCCTTTATATATGAAGGACAAATCACGAATAAAAAAGTCGCTCAACAACTATCGGATTTCAAAAAAGTTTTCCTATGGTCCTCAAAAAGAAACCTGAATGCTCTCACCTTCAATTTAGCTATCTCAAGAGGAGCAGGATTCGTCAGTTATTCAGGACATGGTTTCGAACATGGATGGGGCACATATAAACCAAATGCTCTTAGAGAAAAAATGAGTTTAATTAGAAATTATTATTTTTCTCCTTATACTAAATATCTCTTTAATGAAGATATGTATCCAATTATCTTCTTTGACGCATGCCTAACAGCAAAACTTGATTACAACATGACCGATGTTCAAAGATATTCTTCGTTTTTTGCAAAAATCTGGTCTCTTTTATCTAACAGAGAGATATCCAAACAGGAATATCTCCCATGTTTTGCCTGGAATATACTTAACAAAGAAAAATCAGGTGGAATTGCGTCCATAGGTGCCACACGTCCAGCATATACTTTAGTAGATAAAAAAGGTGTCTATGGGGGAGCAGGATATCTTAATGTCCATTTCTTTAAATCGTACGAAGAAGGCATCACTTTAGGTCAAATGTTTCATTCTGCACGCGAAGACTATTTAAGATATGTCGGAAAAGATCCTTTCACTTTAGAAGAATTTATTCTTTTAGGTGATCCTAGCCTAAAGGTAGGAGGATATCCTAGTGGAGGATTTCCATAAAAAAATTAAACACTTTTATAATCTTTATTTTTTTTAGTCCTAGATCTAGTTAGATGCTAAAAAAAAGAAGGGATAATGTTTTTTCGGAAATAAAAGAGAAGTATTTTTTCCTTTATTTTTTTGGGTTTTAATCGAATAATGAACCTAGTCCTTCTGCTGCTTCTTCTTCTGAAACGTCTTCCTCTTCTTCCTCTTCTTCCTCTTTTTTCTCTTCTTCTTTTTCTTCTGTTTTTTCAGCTGTTGATGGCTGCGCAGCTGCCGCCGTCGGAACTGATGCTGATTTCATAGCTTCTTCTATGTCTACATCTTCAAGCGAAGCAGTTAATGCTTTGATTCTTCCATCGTCAGCTTTGACTCCGGCAGCATCTAAGACTTTCTTAAGGTTTTCTTCGTTTATTTTTTTTCCGGCTGAGTGAAGAAGCATAGCGGTGTATATGTATTCCATCTTATTTTTGCCTCCTAAAATCTATATATTATTTTTTTTTTATGTTTTTTTAAACTATTTCTTTTATGATGTCTTATTTTTTAAAGACTGCATCTGTGCATAGGCTTTAGATATCAGATGTTTAATTGTCTCTTCATTGGTAACACTAGCTTCTAAAGCGACTGAAAACGCATCGCGATATGCTTTCATGAGTAATGGACGGATTGTTTGTGGGTTAGCCCATCCTGTATCTATCGCAAGATTTAGAGCATATGATGCAGCTTGTGTTATATCATTTCTAAATTGATCTATATCTATATCAAGTATTTCAGGTTTGAATACTGTTCCATCTTCAAATGTGGCTTGTAGGTTTATACCTATTTCGATAGGATATATTTCCAGACGAGTTAACATCTGAGCTACGTCTCGGGTTATTGTTTCGCCTTTTTTTACTAGGATTTTATCTTTTTTGATTACTACTTTTCCTTCTTGTATAGCTGCGGGTATACCTACCTTTTGTAGATCACCTACTATAGGCCCCGGTTTAAATGGTGTATCTCCTTTTTTTACTTCTATATCTTCCGGAGCTGTTTCTCCCCCTTTTGCAGGGGCCATCGTTCTCGTGTTTTTAACCTTACTAAATAGTTTAAATGAATTCATATCGGTAGCGACTATAGCGGTCTGACCTTGAATGGAATCTTTAAGATCAGTGATTCCCTTTACTTCTCCATCTGTTTTGTCCAAAGCAATGCTTATTAAAGTATTTTTAGAACATCTCATTATTGCATCTTCTTGGAAGTTTTTTCTTATCTGTTGCATCTGAGGAGCTGGTATACCTCCTATGTTTACTATACCCACTACTTTTTTGCTTTGTAGTGTTTCTTCCAGTTGTTTTACCTCGTCATATTTCCATTCAGCTACATGTGCCACAGTTAATTCCACCTACTTACTCGATAAATTAATCTTTTCTTATTTTTTAATTATGATTTGAATTAAATTATTTTTTGTGATTTACCCATAGTTGGTTTTATATATACTGATCTAACATTCATTTTTCCATATTCCAATTTTTCTATAACTCTTCTTAGTATAGTGTCAACGTTTTCAGCTATTTTTTCTTTATCCATATCTTCCGTACCGACTATCGTATGGAATGTCTGTTTAGTTTTCGATCGTACAATTACTGTTTTCCGTAATTTTTCTACTGTATCTGAAACATCTGCATCCAGTGGTATTGGTTTAGGCATTTTACCTCTCGGACCCAGTATCTGACCAAGTGCTTTACCTATAGTTGGCATTAAAGGCGCTTCTGCTAGAAAGAAATCATGTGCTTCTGCGATTTTTTTAGCCTGTTTTTTATCTTCCGATAAATCTTCAAGTTCTTCGGGTTTTATTAGTTTATCTACTTTATCTTTTGATTTTAAAGCTAATTCTCCACTTGCAAATAAACCTACTTTTGCTTTTTTTCCTCTTCCGTTAGGTAAAACGATTTCTTCTTCTATTCTTTGATTAGGATCGTTTAAGTCAACATTTTTAAGGTTAACCACCATATCTATGTTTTGTTTGAAGTTTCTATCTTGTTTTTTTGAATCTTCAAGTGTTTTTTCAACTGCTTCTAATGTTTCTTTATTAGCCATATTTATCAGATTTCAATCTTTTTTTTAATATCTTTTGAAATAAATGTAAAGATACTTCAGGGGAATAAGATGCCTATTTATAAAAGTTTGGTCAATTTTTTACTAGTTTTATTAGGTTAAATCTCCAAATATGTTAAACAGTTTTATTTGTTTTATAATCTTTCCGAGAGTATTTCAAATATTTCCTCAGGTGATCTTATTTTCTTTAGTTCTTTTTTTATGAAAAGCGGTGTACCGCTAATGTTTTTTTTGTCCACATCTTTATCTGTTACCAAAAGAGCATGTTTTTCTGTTATCTTTGAGATGCTTTTTACGATTTTTGCTTTTTTAAGTAATTTCTTGTCATATTTATGGATACAAGTTAGCAATGTATTTTTTTTGACTTTACTTACTGCTTCAAATGGACATCTAGTCAGTGGTACTACTTGATATCCTAGTTCTTTTAATATAGAAAAAATCTCTTTTTGTAAATAGTTTTTAATTTTTTGTTTTTCTTTCTCTGAAACATCTGGAACCTCTTCTTTTAGTTTTTTGTAGTATTGGTTTAGAATTTCTATTGGCTCTGTCACTCCGTCATCCATCATCTCTTCTATCCTTAGCGCCACTTCAACCCGTGCGTTCATACCTTCTTCATATTTCTGAATAGTTTTTCTTGAAACCTTAAGTCGACGAGCTAGATTTCCCAGTGACATCTCTTTTTCTTTTCTAAGTCTAAGGATTTTTTCATGATCAAGATTTACATATAATCCACCTGGCGCTGCATAAACATGTAAAGGTATTCCTTCTAAAAGATGATCTTTCAAGGTTTCTTTACTTATTGATTTAATTCCAAATCTGTCATATACCACGTTCTGCTCCAGTTTTCCGGTTCCTTTCCTTTCACCTATTATCATTGGCGATGCTTTTAACAGGAAAGATAACCGTATGAGTTCATCTGCGATTTCTTCTGATAAAGCATCAATATTGGTCAATACTTTTATAATGAGAAGTTGGTTGTCTCTTCTTGCAACTAGATCAAATCCTACCGGACGCATGGACACTAGGTCAGATACATAAAAACCAGCGCTGACTAATGTATCCCGGACATTTTGAACTAGTTCATTTCGATTGAGCATTTCTAACGTTTAATAAAGAAAATCTTTATATATAAAAATATTGGGAGTAAATAGAAAAAAATAGGAGGCTGAACTGTAAAATTTGGATAGGTATTGACGATACAGATTCGCAAAAAAAAGGCGGATGTACAACCTTTGTAGGCTTTGATATAATAAACAAAATACATAACCTTGGTTTAAACGTTATAGGATACCCTCGATTGGTTAGGTTAAACCCTAACCTCCCTTGGAAAACAAGAGGAAACGGAGCAGTATCCATAAAAACCGGTAAAGGAAAAGGAAAAAAGATAAAGATAGGTGAATTCAAAGATAAAAACATATATTCCTATTGTGATTCCAAAAAAACTTTTTTAGAATCTGAAAAAATTAAAGATTTTTTAAAAAAAATTATCTGTGAACATGCAAAATTCAATGACGTTAAAACCAACCCCGGCCTGGTAATTTTTCAAAAAAAACCTGACCACCATATTTATTCAAAAGCCGTTAGAAAAGAAATTCAGATAGAAGAAATAAAAAAATATCTAACTTCAAAAAAAGTTTTTTTTAAAGGATATAAAAACAAAAGAGGACTAATAGGAGCAACAGCCGCAACAGCATGGAAAAACAACTCTGATAAAACCTATGAACTAATATCATACCGAAAAAAGGAAAAATGGGGTAAGAAAAGATTTGTCGATGATAAAACCACAAAAAATATGGACAAACAATTTGATTCCATTTTTGATAATTACGATTATCAAAACAACTATAATTCTATAGTCCCCAACTCCCCTTGCCCAGTATTGTATGGCATTAGAGGAGAAAAAACAAGAGATTTAATCAAAGCTAACTCAATGATAAAATCAGAAAAAAAATTAGGATGGATTATCTTCGAAACCAACCAAGGAACAGACGATCATCTACAAAAAAAGAAAATCTCAGAAATCAAAGGATATCAATCCGTAATTGTAGAAGGAAAGGTCTGCAAAAAACCTTATACGATTGAGGGAGGACATGTTTTTTTTAAGATAAAGAATTCGACAGGCAGTATAGATTGTGCCGCCTATGAACCAACCAAAAAATTTAGAAACACTATTAGAAAATTGACAATTGGAGACCAAGTCAAAATATTCGGAGGTGTAAGAAAAAAACCCTTGACTATCAACATCGAGAAAATATTTGTAAAAAATTTAGCCGAGAAAAAAGTTAAAATTGAAAACCCGATTTGTCCTATCTGTAAAAAACATATGAAGTCAATCGGAAAAAACAAGGGTTATAGATGTAAGAAATGTAAAACTAAAGAAAGCAAACCTGTAATGGAAAAAAAACCAAGAGCTATCAAAAAAGGTTTTTATGAAGTCCCTGTTTCCGCTAGGCGGCATCTCAGCAAACCTTTAAAAAGAATTTAAAAATAAAATCTATCTAAACCTCATCAATTCAGATATAGATATGGCATTGATTTCTTCCGTTTTCAATCCTATTTTTATCTCGCCTTTAGTCTCCATATGGTATCTCCAATATTTTACCATAAATGCTATTGTCTTGTGATGCATGCTAGACTGTTCCATATCTAAATCAATAGAAACATCCTGTTGATCAGCCTGGATAGAAACACCGGTTGGAATAATTAAACCCTTTTTTATATAAAAATCACTTACTGATATCTTAAGATTTTGTTCATTTATATTGTAAAATCCATCGTTTTTTTCATTTATAACCAACAAAGGCGTTCCAGAAAACTTATTTTTAAAAATATTAGCCCAAATTATGGTATAGTTTTCTGATACAATTTTACCCCAGAGCCATCCAAAATTAGTAAAACTAGCAAAACTAACATTCCAATTATGATCATGATAACCGGTTCCATTTACCATTATTTTTTCATCATCAACCTGTATATATCCATCTACTCTTGGATTAGGTAACATTACACCCCAGTTGCTAACCTGTGTTTCACCCTTCCACCCTTGGGTTGTATTAATAAACGACAAATTAGCTTTAAGTTTATCTAGTTTTAAATCAACATTATAAATGATTCTCCCTGTTTTCTCATCCATTTGTCCTTTCAAAACAGTTTTTTCTTCTATTTTTATCAATGGTTTTTCTTCTGAAATAAAAACCTGATTAAAAGTATATATTTTTCTTTCAAAATGAGTTAAATCTCCGTTTTTATATATGTTTATGTCAGCTGTAAGGAGATCTAAACTCATAATTTCATATCTATGAAAACCTATCTTCAAAGAAAGATTTTTATCTAAAATAGTATGAAAATACCACCATTCCATAAATGTAGTTTTTTTTGATTTATGAAAAGAATCATCTTCTAAATCCATCTCCTCCGGTCTAAATCCCCCATATAGTTGTTCTTCATCAGCAAATATGTCCTGTATTTTTTTTGTAAATGATCTAGATTTTATCTTTTCAGTAGGAATTATGGTAGTTAAGAAAAGGAAAAGTATTAAACAGATAAGTATTTTTTTCATCTCTTCAAACCCCACATACTATACTAATTATATTATATAGCTTTTTTTATATATTTTTGGGTTGGGGTGTATTTTGAACTCAAAAAAAATAGCAGTATTTTTTTTATGTTAACCAATCGTAATGCTTTTAAGTGTATTATAGTTCTAGCATTCTAAAAAAAATGTAAGTTAATCCCACTTAAAATGCGGGTGTGGTGTAGTTTGGTATCACCTAGCCTTGCCAAGGCTACAACCCGGGTTCAAATCCCGGCGCCCGCATTCTAAAAATAAAAAAAATTTTTCAGCGGAACTTTTTTAAATAAGCTATAAGTTTTGGAACCATAAATAGTGGGGTAAAAAAATTATGAGAGGAGAGGAAAAAAATGGATAAGAAGTTATCTGGAAAAATAATTGTGTTTTCGATAGCATTTCTTTTTGTAGCTAACGCCAGTCTCGTCTTAGCTCAACCAGAAGATATATTCGAAACAGAAAAAAATGCGGACAAAAATTCAAACCCTGATAGACCATGGAATAATATCTCTAAAGAAGTATGGGATAACAAATTTGATAAAGATGTTGATAAAGCGTTCAATCACTCCGGCTGGAATTTTACCAAAAATGAAATTAAAGAAAAGAAGAACGAATGGAAAAACAAGTTCCAAAATCTAACAGATAAAAAAGTAAAAGATAGATTCAACCAGAGTGAAAAGATAATCAAACAGTTCAAACAAAAGAAAAAAATTTTCGGAAGCATAAATTATGAAGACGGTTTCGCCGCTGGTGACTTAATACATTTCATGTTTGATGAAAACAACGGCACCATTCTAAGCTATACCTTCAACCAAGAGAAATCCAATATCGTTATTTTTGACTCAATTAAATTTGATTCTTTTACACAAAAAGAAAAACCTATATCTCAAGGTGCTGTATGGCGTTGTACAAGCAAAAATGTAAAACTTGAAGCTCACGACAACCCCACAGGTCTTTTAAAAATCAAAAACAACGAAGAAAAAACTATTTATCTAAATCTTGGAGATAACGTCACAATTTCCCCTACAAACCTTAGCAATAACATATATCCAATCAATGGAGACATCACTGGAAAAATAATTATTGCAGACGTAATGGCAGATGAAAAAGACAAAGGTTCAACTATCGAGATAAAAGATAATGGCAGCGAAGCAGTTGTATCCCTGGCTAACAATTCAAATATTTTGTTTCTAGCTTCACCTGCAGAAAATCTTGGTGTCGGAATACCTCAAGAGTATGAAAATCAAATACATAACGCCATAGGGAAAGGAAAAATTGCGGCACGCATAAGAGTCCAAAAAGGAAATCAAAGTGTTAACGAAACTTACTCAGAAAAAATTAAAATGGAAACCGGTGTTGGAAAAGGAAAAGTCGAAATAAAAATTAATTCATCAGATGAAAAAGGAAAAACCATTGTTCTAGACGTCGATTCTGACACTATAAACGTTTCAGATATCTCTCAGATAACAGTCAAATTTGACGGAGAAAACATCTCTATGGCTGACGATTACCAAGATATTTTAAATGTTAAAGACGACGGAAACAACTCTGAATATTTGATAATGAAAGGTTCCAACGGATGGCAGACACTTATATCTATTCCTTCATTTTCCACCCATACTGTAACCATAGCTTCTAACACCGGAACCGATACTCAAGACAAAACGGAAGAAAAAGGAACACCTGGATTTGAAGTATTTCTGCTGATATTAGCTATAACTATGTTTTTCTACTTGAAAAGAAAAAGATAGATAGTTAAAAAAATCGATATATCTTTTTCCATCTCCCACTTTTTTTTATAGAAAAATAAATACATACTTATCCGTTTTGGAATTGTTTGATATTCATCAATTAAAGAGTCAAAAGGATTGCTTCGGAACAATGTTGAAATTGGATTTACATGTACACAGCAAATATTCAGACGACGCAAAAGGTTCAACTAAAGATATTATTAAAAACATCAAAAAAAAAGGACTAGACGGTTTTGCATTAACTGATCATAACTCTCTCAAAGGAGTAAAAAAGGCTTTAAAATACAAAGATAAAGATTTTATCATAATACCAGGTGTAGAAGTTTCTACTAACGAAGGACATCTTTTAGCTTTAAACGTCCACGAAAACATAAAGAAAAGACTACCTTTAGAGGAAACAATAGAGGAAATCAAATCAAAAGGAGGAACACCAGTTGTCCCTCATCTATTCCGTAGTATGTCAGGTATAAAAGAAAAAAACCTAGAAAAAACCACTGACAAAATAACGTCAATAGAAGTCTTCAACGCATGTAGCCTACCTAAAACAAATGTTAAAACAGCAAAAATAGCAAAAAAATATAATCTAGGTGGAACAGGAGGAAGTGACGCACATTCACCCGAATACGCTGGTTATAGTTACACTACACTAGACATAAATTCTCATGATATAGACTCAATTATGTCTGAAATAGAAAATAAAAAAACTTGGGGCGAAGGAAAAACCATGCCTTTAACCTATAGACGTAACCGTATGATAAAATCAATTAAACAATTTTTTAAAAGAGGTATGAAAAGAGTATAAAATGCTTAGAATTTCGAGTCGTATTTGCCTTCATCTATTTCTTTTTGTGTCTCTTGAGGGTTTTTTCCTTCAACAGTTACCACCATCGATACACATGTACCTATGACTTCGTTGGTTTTCTCTTTAAGATCTCTG
>JAZKSQ010000036.1:0-11184 GCA_036625995.1 Thermoplasmatota archaeon
CCTCGGAAATATCAACTACTCCCTTCCAATCATATATGAAATCATGTTCTCCTAAATGATGTTTTAAACCAAATCCCGTTAGTTTATCAAAAACGAGTGATGCTTTGCCTCCATCTGAATTAATGTATACATCCACATAGGTTTCCATAAATTATTTCCACCTCTGATTGTTAAATCAGTTTTAATATTAAATAGTATGGGCATCAAGTTAAAAAATGAAAAGAAAAAAGATGTTTGAAAATTTATTTTCTAATAAATTAAACGTTAAGTTTTTTCTTTATTAAATCCATGAATGTTTTTGGTTTACTTGGAGTTATTAAATAGTTGTGTTTATCCTTGGTTTTTATTAATACTCCGTCTTTAAAGTTCGTCATTGCCACCCATGTTTTTCCAATGCCTGACAAGTAATATATTCCTCCTAAAAAACTAGAGCCAAATAATCTAAAACCAAAAGGAATGCATGTTTTTTCAATTTCTTTAATATTTTTAAGATTTATTTTTTTATCTTTAAAAATACCTTTAATCAACAATTCTTCTTCTGTTAAAATATATCGCATATGATAAGCTCTTAAAAGGATATAGACGAATATAGTCAATATTGAAATGAATAAACTCAAAAAAATTATTTTTTCTATTAATTTCATTTCTACTAAAAGAGGAACAATAAGTATTAGTATCAATAAAAACGCAAAGATTGACCAATAGAATGCTTTTATAGCGTTAGAAAGTCTTGATTTAAAGCAAATCTTGTTTAATCCTTTTTCTTTTTTTTCTGACATTTAAATACACCTTTTAATTGGTTTATTAGGATTGAAATCATGTAAAAAAAATTCTATTTAAAAAAGTTTCACTAGATTTTAATTTTTAAAAAAGAGATAATGATAGCATTAAAGAAGGATATCAAATTTTTACCATGTTTAATTTATAACTAAAAATAGGAATGCTGGCATACAAAGAAGAAGGAAAAGATAAATGCAAACAAAAACAGTGATATGTCCAAAGTGCCAGAACCTTTTAGAAATATACGGTGAAAATGGTGAAACAAAAAAATTACATGATCTGAATAGGGGAAAAACGAAAAAAAAAGCTCTCTCAAGAAAATCAAACCATAAAAAAATAATCCCCGCTATACTGATTATGTAAACAAAAGTCTTCGTAACGCGATGCTATATTCAAATCTTGGAAAAACAATTCATTTTAGTATATTTGTAGTAGTATTTGGATCAATATTTTTTATCTTAGGTGTTTTTTTAACAAAATTGAAAGACGATTAGAAAATCATTTTTTTTAAAATAAGATGCAAAAAGTAATTTCCTTTTTTCTATTAATATTTATAACCCTCCCTTTCTTCCTTTGAAAAGGTAATTCCTAATCCCAAGGCTATTCTATTTACAAAATTAAAATAACTTGCAACTAGATTGACATCAAGAATTTCCCTGTCAGTAAAACCATTGTTTTTTAATAAATTAATATCTTTCTTTTTTATTTTATTTGGAGAATTTGTCAACTTTGTAATATATTTGATCATATTCATCTTTCTTTTTGAAAGATTTAAAGAAGAAAAATCTTCATTGACCAAAGAATCTATCCTATCATAATCTTTCCAATAAAAGTACAAGGCTTCTGAATGATGATTTATACAATACTCGCATTTATTTATGGAAGATACCACAACACCAATCATTTCTTTTTCTTCCCTGGATAAACTAGAATTTGAACTAAACATTATTGAGAGATATAAATCTAAATGTTTTTGCATCACCTTAGGATTAAGACTCTGAACTTTCATTATGTTAGATAGTTTCCCTCGTTTTTTTTCGATTTTTTCATAAATTTCTTCTAGTTTTCCCTGACTTTGATTTTTTTCCAAGATATGAATCCAAGACATAAAAAATATCAACACAAAAAGATATGAATACCAATTAACTATTAAAAAATTAGCTAAAATTACTTTCATTGAAAAAAAAATATTAGAAATTTCTCTTAAATAGAGGGGATAAACAAAATGGATAGATTAGGGAGTTATAAAGTTAAACCATTTACCAAAGAACGAAAGGATATCTCCATAATCTTAAGTGAAAACTCCCGTAAACATGCTTTCAAACTACTAATAGAGCCAGATATTACCGAAAGCAAACAAAAAATCGAAAAGATAAAAAATGAAGGAAAAAAAGACATTTCATTTACTTCTTGGATCATCAAATGTTACGCCGAAGCTCTAAGCGAGAATAAAAACTTAAACTCATATAGATCCGGAAATAAACTTTATATCTTTGATGATGTAGATGTAAGCGTACCAGTAGAAAGAAGTTTTAAGGACAAACAGAAAACAATGATATATCTGGTGAGAAAAGCAAATGAAAAAACAACTTTAGAGATAACAAGAGAAATTAGAAAAGTTCAAAAAGAAGAGATAACAGAGAAAAAAGAGGTTTTAGGTAAAAAATTAACTTTAACGGAAAGAATCGTGTTAAATTCTCCTTCTGTTATCAAAAAAATCTTTTTGATGGTTACAAGAAGAGCAGCTAAACTAAAAAAGAAACATTTAGGTACCGCTGGGATAACATCAATAGGTATGAAAGGAAAATTCGGTGGATGGCTAACATCGTTAGGTGGATTATCCACCACTTATATAGATATCGCAGGTATAGAAAAAAAACCTGCTGTGATAAACGATGAAATAAAAATAAGGGAAAATCTTTACCTTACAGTAATAGTAGACCATGACATAGTTGACGGTAGTCCAGCGGCTAGATTTGTAGAAAGATTTGTTGAACTAATTGAAAACGGATTTGGTTTAGATGAAATATAAACCCTTACTTTTTTAGTTCTAATATAGTTTTTTTATTTCATCCATCACGCTTTTATGGACATTTTCAGGATTAAAATCTTCAAGATGACCTGAAACTTCTACTAAAGGAATGCTTTTATCTTCCAGATAGTCAATAGCTGGTTTAGTTTTTTCTTTAAATTCATTTAGACGAGAACGTAATTTTTCTTCTGTATCATCCGAACGTTGAATAACCTGAGAACCACATTTTTTGCAAAATTTTCCATCATCAGGTGGTTTGTATTTAAGATGGTAGACTTTTCCACATTTTGGACATATTCTACGTTTTGTAGTTCTTTCTATTATACGTTTATCAGAATTTTTTACTAATACAATAAAATCAATCTTCGAATCTTCTTTTTCCAACAACTCCATTAAGAATCGAGATTGATTTAAAGTACGTGGATACCCATCAATCACTTGCCCCTGGAAATCCTTCTTAGCAAAATATGACTCAAAAAGTTTGTTTGTAATATAATCAGGAACAAAAAACCCTCTATCTACAAAATACTTAGCTTTTAAACCTAAAATCACATCCTTATTTTTTGTATCTAATTCATCAAAGATTTTTTCGTCAGAAATAAAACGTTCATTATCTTCATCCCAAAAAAGGTCTAAATCACCTTTGTATCCAAAATCGGCAAAAACTCCTATATAATATCGGAAAATATCTCCTGTTGAAAGTTGCTCTAAATCAAATTCATCAACAAGAACATCGATACGTGGTTGTTTTCCTGCACCACTTTTCCCAGTTACAATTACATTTGAAATATTATCAGGTTTTATTTGTGACATGAAAACTCGTAAAATAAAAGCCTGTATATAAATCCAAGTGAAAAGACAAATATATAAATACAGATAAAAAATAGTTTGATTTAATGTTATATACAAAAAACCAAATAATATAACTTTTTTAATCAGGAGAAAATTTCATGGATTTCAAAAAAGTCATACAGAAAAGAGAAAGTGTACGTAAATTTAAAGATAAAAATATAGAAGACAGCAAAATTAAAACCATATTGGAATGTGCAAGATGGGCGCCTTCAGCATTGAATAAACAATCCTGGGAGTTTATAGTGGTAAAAAGTAAAGACACAATACAAAAAATTAGCAAAGCCTCTCATTTTATTAACAGATGGATGAAAGATGCACCTGTAATAATAATTGCATGTGGAGATCCCAAAGAAGGTAGTATACATAATGAAATCAATTATTATTCAATTAATGTGGCAATTGCAATGGAACACTTAATATTAGCTGCAACAAATGAAGGATTAGGTAGTTGCTGGATTGCGGCATTTGATGAAAAAAAGATTAAAAAAATTTTGGATATTCCTGAGGAAATAAAGGTAATCGCTCTGACGCCTCTAGGTTATCCTTCTGAAAAACAAGGGTTACAAGGAAGAATAAACAAATTTTTTTCTAAGAGTAAAAAAAGAAAAAGCCTAAATCGAATTGTACATAGAGAAAAATGGTGAAATTAAAAAAAATTTTGTTAATCTTCTAATTAATGATTAGCTCGATTTGTTTATTTATACTCTGAAAATAAGCCTTTTCTCTTAGATGAGGATAAAAATTACAGGAAGTAATTACTACCTCAACTCCATTTCTTTCAAACTTAGTTCTATAATCTTCATCCCAACCTTGCACGTTGAAAGCTTCTCGTAAAGCATTTAATGTATCTATATTTTCACCTATGAAACCATAAGGAATATTTATAACAATATCAAAATTTTTGCTATAAATATAATCTAACCCTTCTAACGGACTGAAAATTTTGTTATCTGGATCATCCGTTTCTTCTGAAAACTCTGCATATATTTGAAAAACCTCAAAATCTCCCTGTCTTGAAATATTTTCTTTTAGAACTTTTTTTGTATTCGTAAAGACTTCTTTTGCTAAATGATGATAAGGATCACTCTGACAATCATATCTGCCTTTCCTGACTAAAGGGAAACCATGATTTGATAAAAAGACAGCTATATCTTTATTATCGTCATATAAAGTTAATTCGTCTTTAACTTTCAAAACAATGCTTTCGACAAATGATTCAAATGAACCTAATTGCATCGTTTTTAAAACAGGTATTCCGATACCATCTTCATTTAAAACAGTATGTATTTCTTTTAGCCAATGTAGTTCGCTTTCAAAATAAGAGTCGACAACCATTTGAGGTGCTACTATCAAAACGTCTATATCTTTCCTAATCAATTTTTTTGTGGCTTTTTTCAGACTGCCGTGTTGAAAACCAAAACCGATTTTTACTGTGATATTTTTTCCATATTTTTCCTCTAGATCACTCTTCACATTTTCTAACTGAGGTAAGGTCTGATTTATATATGGTGATTTACCATCCATATTAATCCACGACTGGTATGCTGATAAAGTAGCTTGCTCAAAGATGTCGGGTTTATCATTACCTCTCCCTGTAAATCTAAAATAATGAGGGGCTATATTCATTGATTCAAAACCTGGGTGATAGAAAGCAAATCCTTTATATTCTTCCCCCAACAATTGACGAGTTTTCTTTCCCAGATTGGAGTTCATTTTTCATTGTTAATATCGTTATAGATTGTTCCTTTGTCAATATATTTTAAAAAGCTGGGAATCATACCGATATTCATCATAAAATTCATATATGCTTTAAAATCACCATATGTATCCTCTTCAAATACTTCTGGTTCACCATAATTTATCATTAAAACACCAATCTTTTCAAAAGAATAACAATCATTGGAAATGTAATCTTTTATTACGTTTTTATTCCCAAAAGAGAAGTTTGAAAATGCAATTGAAAACAAACAAAATATTAAAAAAAAATACTATTAACTTATTAATTAAAAAATTCCATCTATTTCTTTCCAGCATTTTTTTATCACACCTATTCGTTTTTATTGAAATTATTTAAACTCAAAAAATTAATATAGACATCTATTTAAAAATATTTCTAAATAAAATTTTTTTATTTAACAAATGGTCTACCTTGGTTACTAAAACCATTATTTGGCTCATATGGATTAAAAGCAGGATCACCGTACAGAGTGCGGACATAAAAAGTAGGAGGGAGCTTATCTATCTTTTTTTCATTTCTTAAGGCTTCACCTACACTCCAATCTTTTATAATTAAATTATTTTCCAATTCTGATAAACCTGACTCACGTCCTGTTTCTCTAGTTGAACCAATAAAGCAATTACATCCAGCATGAAGTAGAGTAAGACCAATACTCATAGATGGAAGAATTCCATCTGTTCTACCCATTAAACATGCAGAAGATAGAAAAATACTAGGAAGATTGAAATTCCAATTTTTTAGATGAGCTACATCAAAAGATTTTCCTAACATATCAAAACCATACAATGAAGGAGTAAACCAAAACCAATCTCCATGACCTAGATATTCAATATAATTTGCTCCAGTAAAAACATCATTTCTTTCTGCATATAACCTACAGTTCCTCAAATCACCGAAAACCTTAGGTTCAAAACCAAATTTACGAATTTTGAATGAATAAGGAATTTGATGAAAGATACCTCCTGTTTCTCCAAATCCTTCGCCAAACACAAAATTAAATTTTTTTCCCCATTCTTTGTAAAAACCATGATCTTTACATATTTTTTCATAGAAAAAAGTACGTGCGGTTAGAAGAAACACGTCATAAACATCATAAGATAAAACTCTTCCTACAGAGAGGTTAAAGTTTAGAGAATATGGATTGTCAGATGGAAGACCTTTTTCATTTAAACCGGGTTGCGACGGTTTATAATAATACATGGGGATCATCTTTGTATCCCCTAATAAGGCAAGCCAAGCTGGTCCACCCAAATATGTTTTCAACAAATCCTTCTCTTCCATCAAAGAAAGACAATATCTTATTTTATCTACAGTAAAATTGACTTTTTTGTTGGTAAATGAGTGGAGAGATTCATTATACCATGGTCCAGAAGAGATACCTGAAGAATTTTCAATGTAATCTGGACCTGTTAGACCAAAATTATCATCTGCTAATAAAATTCCTCCATGAGCACTGACAAGATAAGAGGAAATCATAGATAAATTTTTTACATCTGGACTAACTATATTTTCTAAATAGGAAATATTAACTTCCACATTAACCTCTGCATCTAAAAAAGAAAAGGATTTAGGAAAAAAATAACCTCCTTTTATACCATTAAAAAAAGATAAATTTAGATTATAATCCCCTGGATTATTACAACATACTGTTTCTAAAAGAGCCGTATCTTTTTTATGTGCATAATTATTCGAATAACCGATTAATTCCCCATCTGGATCGAATAAATTAAGAGAAATTAACGGATTTACATAATCCAAATCATCAATAAATCCTCTTGATTTATTTAAATTTACTTTTATAGTAAATCTGTTGATTCCCTGAGGGATACTTATCTTCAAATCTTTCCAATTTTTTCCATATAATTTAAAATATAATTTTGATAATTTAATTTGAAAATTCTTGATTTCAAAAGAATATTTATGATTTGTAGAATTGATTATCCGGCTGGATTTTACATCTGCAGAATTTGTAACACATACATAATTTAGTTCCTTAAATAATTTGGAAATAGTCCCTAAGACAATATTTTGTATTTCATCTTGATTTTTCAAATAAATATTGTTTACATCCTCTAAATGAAAGGATTGATCGCCTACAATATATGCTTGACTTGCATTTAATTTCTTACAAACCTTCTCAATTTTTTTCGAATTTTCTTCATATATCAAGATTGGTATATTGAGATAACTTGCAAGAGGGGCCACTTGTAGACATAAATTATATTTATCAAAATCATAGGGTAGTATTAGAACTGATGAAGAATTCTTAAATATGTAAGTTGCAACTTCCAAAGAAACATTTGAGGGTGAACCATTAATTGAATTATAAGCAGGATAGTTATAAATTGGTCCGCCGATTGAGAAAACCTTGTGATTACTCTCAAGTTTATTAATAAATTCCAAATCTTTTTCTCTGAGAAGTCCTTTTTTGCTTAATAATAGAGGTTTTAGAATGGAATCGTTATGTGAATAAAAACATGATACGTAAGAACCGATTATTCCAAAATAAGGGTTAAAATCAGAAACCACTACAATATCCGGTTTATTTTTTCTATTAGAAAGCTCCCCTCCAAGAGAATCTGAGGGTATATCAGCATTATCTTCACTTGTTTTTAATTTATTAGATAAAATCGTAGGTGAATAAAAAACAGATAAAAGCAAAATTAGAACTACCAAGTATACTTTTTTAGTATTTATCAATTCGATACACCAAATAAACAAAAAAACATATTTTTTATACATATATATAAATATTTGGTATTCAAAAAAAATATACTAGATCTATTTATCATACTAAAAAAACATGTAAGAAACAAGGATTGGTAAATACAGTAATTTTATTAAATTCAATTTGGCTCACTTTCAATCAGTAATAATTAAAAAATGTTTTTTATTATTACAACTTGATTTGACTATGAAAGTATTTTTTGGAGCGGCTATACAGGGCGCAAAAAATAGGGAACAAAGAGCAGAAAATAACAATTTTATAATAGATACCATAAAAAGTCAAGGATATAAAGTTTATACTGAACATACTACTGGAAAAAACTACAAAGAAGCAATGGTTAAATTAGAAAAAGCCATAGGAAAACTACCTGACGAAGAATTAAAAAGAAGAAAATACGTAAGAGACAAGATGATTGAGGGAATAGAAGGAGATATCCAGGCAGCAGTTTTCGAAGTATCTGTTCCAAGTCTGGGAACCGGGATAGAAATTGCCCATGCATATCTAAGACCAAGAATGAACCTAAAGACTATACCTATTTTGGCATTATACGAAAAAGACTATTGGCCCAATAAGTTATCAACTATGATTAGAGGAATATCAGAACAAAAAATACCACATTTCAAATTAAGAGACTACACTAATAAAAACGATTTGGAACAAATAATTATAAACTTTCTCAAAAAAAACGGAAAAAAATAGAATAAAAATACTAATGAATACTGGATAACTATGTTTTTTTCAAATCTAGTTTTATTATTTTTCCTCTAACTATTTTTATCGTGTAACCAGCAAAAAGCAAAGCGGCAAACAAACCAATAAAAGCACCTATGAATTCGTAAGACAACAAAAAGTTATAAAAACTATGTATAAAAATAGCTAAAACAAAATAGGGTAAAACACGAATTAAACTGGTCTTATTCATAACAATCTTACCATATCCATAACCTGTCCATGCAGTCGCAGATGCATGTAAAAGGCATGCTCCAAAACTCCTAGCAGCCATTAATATCAAGAAAACAACTATTCCTTTAGATAAAAAATCATATCCATAAAATAAATTTTCAGTTGCTGAAAAACCTAAACCCGCTACAGCTCCATAAATCAAACCATCTTCTAGTTCATCTAATTCTTTTTTAATAGAATTTGAACTTAAAATTAAAGGTTTTGTAAGTTCCTCAGCAAAAGGCGCTACAATAACCGCAGTTGAAATATTTAAAAGACCCATTTGTTTAAAAGACAGGGCAAAATAATCAACTAAAAAAAGCTCTAAAATTAACGAAGCAATAATTGCAATAGTAGAACCCCAAAGAAAACAGAGAAATATAGTTCTCCATTTTTCACGGTTATATTTTTCTGTATTTCTTATCCAGAAAACATATATAAGAGGGGGAAGAAAAGATAATAGTAATAATATACCCATTTGAGAAACTAAATCATACAAGTTTTTTCACTCACATCTTATTTATATCGAGAATTTCTTTATTATATTTATCGAAATAAAAATTTAATTTATTTTATTTATTTTTTCTATATTTTAATTTAGTCTGTTTTGTGTCTCTACCAGAATTAATATCAATCTCAGATGAAAGCTTCTTTATTTTTTTAATTTTCTGAAAAAATACACCCGGTACTTCCACTGTCTTAAAATTATTTTTACAATTTCTGCATTTTCTATACCTTACAGTAATACTTTTCTTAGTTATCGTCTTATAAGTCGGGCAACTAAATTTCCCACATTTTGGACATCTTATTTTTGTCATAAAAAACCTTTAATTGCTAACATGTATCATTTATTACTTTATAAACTCTATTTTTTTGACTATATTATTTTGGAGAAATTATCTTTAGTTAATACAAATTTTTCAATAATTAATACTAAAAAATCGGTTTTAATTCATAATAATCAAACTTATATTCCATCCTCTCAATCTTTAAATAGGTTAATAAAATACATTTTTACTAGAGAATTGGTCAATTATGATAGATATTTCGAATATACTACTTCTGATAGAAATAATAGTACTAATCGTAGAAATATTTGTAATATTTTTGTTAATAAAACATCTAAGAAGATTAGATAGACACTCTAAGTCAATTGACGATCATATCGATTTATTAGATAGACATATTGAAAAAATGGATGAACACGTTTTGGAATTAGAAAAACATACCGGAAAAGCAGAAGAAAACGTTGCAAAAATAGGTTCTTATGTAAAATCAGATAAAAAAAGAGAAAATAATAAAAAATAGTTGTTTTTTTATAAAATACCTAGATTTCTTAGCTTTTCTGACAGTTTTTCAACGGCTTTCTCTACATCTTCAACTTTTTTTGCACCGGCACAAACTACTTTTCCAGATCCAAATAGTAAAATGCTGATACGAGGTTCATCGATGCGGTATACTAAGCCCGGAAATTGCTCCGGTTCATATTCGACATTTTCTAAACCAAGCCCAATCGCAACCTCATTTAAATTAGGTTCAATTTTTAAATCTGAAATGCCGACCATATTTTGTACTACAACTTTCGGATCATCGTAAACTTCAACGCCAATTTCTTTCAGTTTTTGAGCTACGATCTTTGCTGTTTGATGAGCTTGATCCACATTCTTAGCACCCGTTATATTTGCTTTTCCACTTCTAAAAAGTAGAACAGCAGTCTTTGGTTTTTCTAAATGATATACTAAACCTGGGAATTGCTCAGGTTCATACTCAGAACCTTCTAAAGAATGTGCTATCATATCTAAATCTAATTTCTCTGCAAATTCCGTAGATGCCACTATGTTTTCCAATTTTATTTCTACCATATGATATCACTTCCAACTTAAATATAGTCCTCCATCTTTTATTAAAGAAAGCCTTTATAACTATTTCCTTAAACTGGAAGACTATTATTAACCCCGTATATAAAGCAAGTATTTAAGAGGTACTGTTTTAAGAGACATAAAGAAATGTAATTTTTCATATACAGTGACATTCTCACCCGGCATAAATGCCGGGGCTTCTTGTTAGCCCCGGTTTAACACCCTGCAGTGGAACCATCCAATGTCGTTTGAA
>JAZKSQ010000037.1:0-11179 GCA_036625995.1 Thermoplasmatota archaeon
CTTTAGGATGGGGCTCAGGTAAACATTATTTTCCAGCAATTTTACATAACTACCAATGGAAATCTAACAATCAAACGTATAGATTCATTACTGATTATATTTATGATAAAGATATAATAAATAACTGCTTGATTTCAAAAAAATATGATACATTACTAATACCTGGTGGAGGAGTTGGAGATGGACAAGCTATAGCAAAAGGATTTAATTTTTCAAGAAAAGTAAGAGCTTTTAAAAAAGAAATAAGAAGATTTATGCAAAGAGGAGGTGGAGTAGTAGGTATATGTGGCGGTGCAGCTATGATTACAGAACTAGATAGAGGGCCGAATAGAAAACCTCAAACTTTCTTGGAGAAACTGTATAATAAAAGCTCACTTGGTTTATCCTCTGTCAAACATTTCTATAGAGACCTTGCATTTCCTCTGTTTTATCCTTTTCAAAAGAATCATCCAGAAAAAATAGGGGCAACTTCCTATGTGTTTTCATTTGCACCGGGAAAAACAAAAAATGAAAAAAAAATTCATAGCGGAGGCGTACCTTTAAACTTTACAATATCAAAAGATAACCCAATATTTAAAGATTTAAAAAAAGATAAAATTAGGATTAGATGGTGGGGTGGACCAGCTTTAACATCCAATAATAATCAAATAAATAAAAAAACAAAAATCATTGCTAGATATCCAAAAAACGATTTTTCTACAGAAAGAAAAACTTCTATAAAAACATGGAAATATAGTGGTGGTATCCGGGGGATTCTAAAAGCTTTCGTTAAATCAATTAAATTAATAAAAGAAAAAAATCTAGATCTAAAAAATGTTTTTCTTTATACTTACCTATTTGCATCCCCCTGGAAAAAAACAGAAAAAAATATTAAGCTAGATTTTTCGAATAGACCGAGCATCATATTAGAAGAAGATAAAAACAAAAGCTTGGGGAGGATAGTATTATGTACTCCACATCCAGAATACATGATTTGGTGGGATGGGAAAATCGAAGAAATGAAAGAGAACGAAAAAAATTGCCTTGGATATGGCCTTCATAGATGGAAAGATATCAAAACATCAAGCAAAGATTTGACAAAAGATCTCACTCATACATGGTGGATTGTAAGAAGATTGGTCGCATGGTCAGCAAAGATACCAGAAAAAGATATGCCGCCGATTGAAAAAGAAAAGAAAAACAAAAATATAGAAAAAATAATAGAAAAAAACGTCATTTGGAATGGAACACTTATAGATCAAATAGAAAATATTTAAAATATTCTGACTTATTCAAAAAAAACTACTTGGTGAGAATAGAGTGAATGATGTAAAACTTTTATCTAGATTTATCAATTTTATAACTAATTGGCGTTCACTCCCTTTATATGAGCTTGTTAGTTATATATTTATGTTTGCTAGCATACCTATGATTGCTTATGGGATAAAACCATATAATATGGATTTTTTAAGATTAGTATTGTTTACTGTTATCACACTTTATTCCGGGTTTTTTGCAGCTCTTGCTTGGAATGATATTACTGACTCTGATATCGATGCCTTAGTCCATCCAGAAAGACCTATACCATCTGGAAGAATTTCGATAAAAATTTTTTTTTTAATCGTTAGTTTCTTCTCTTTTCTAACTTTTCTTTTTTCATACTTAATAAGTTTTGTTTGTTTTGCCGTGGCTTTAATTGCTGCCCTCTTTGTGGGATTTCATAATAAATTCTTGAAGAGGAAAATAAAAATACCTGCTTATTCAGAAATATTTACACCACTACAATGGACCGTGGTTGGACTGTTTGGGTATATGGCTGTATGGACTACCATCTCCATTGAATCTGACATAGTTTTTTATATACCTTTTTTCAACAGTATTTCCACGAGTATACATGGGATAATTAACCTGTTTTTGATGGTGGTTTTTATATATTTTACAGTTGGTTCACACGACTTGCCTGAAGGTATACATGATTCTGAGGGAGATAAAAAAATGGGGGTGATGACCTATGCTACTTCTCTGGGAAAGAAAACCGCCGCTAAGATATCTTTTGTACTGTTTATTGTTTCAGGCTTACTTGGTTTTTTATTGTTCATAAGGACTACACTTTCACCTTTCTTTTTGGTTGCATTTTTTGTAGTCTGGTCATATACCTTCTACTATTTTTACAATTTAATCAAAATAGATAATATAGAAAAAATGAAAAAATTCAGTTTGACCGTTGGTAGAAAAGGATATAACTATTTTTTATTATGTTTTGATCTCCTCTTTTTGGATGTTTTAATACAATTACTGATAAATAATTTTTAAACAATAGATTAATTATATTTTTTTGTATGAAAATGGTAGACATGAATCTTTTCAGCTACACATATCATCTCGTTAAGCAGATACCCAATGGGAAAGTCTCTACCTATGGTGCTATAGCAGAAGCTTTGGGTGATAAAAGAGCGGCTAGGGCCGTAGGATATATGATGAAAAATAACCCTAATCCAGACCGAGTTCCTTGTTATAAAATAATTTATTCTGATGGAAAAATCGGTAATTACAGTTGTGGAGGCATAAAAGAAAAAAGAAAGAAACTCAGAGAAGATGGAATAAAATTAGATAATTCGAAGCGAGTAGATCTTGAAAAATATTTATTTAAAGATTTCAAAACAAGTTATCCACTAAAAAAATTAAGAGAAGAACAAATCGAATTGAGAAAAAAAGTTAAAATAAGGTCTTTTTTTGATGAACTTAAAAAAATTATCGGCATTGATGTAGGTTATCAGAAAAATCCATTTAAAAAAGCAGTAGTTTGTTGTGTTGTAATTAATTATAATTCAGGTGAAATAGCAGAAAAAAATTTTCTTTTTAAAAAATCACTTTTTCCTTATATTCCTACTTATCTTTCATATAGAGAATATCCGTTAATTAAAGACGTTATAAAAAATATTGACTGTTCAAACTCAGTTTTTATGATAGATGGTAATGGTATATTACATCCTTTTAGCTTGGGCCTTGCCTCACATGTGGGGGTAAAAATGGATATTCCTACTATTGGTATTGCTAAAAGTCTACTCTGGGGAAATATCAAAAAAGATTATGTTTTTTATGAAGGAAAAAAAATTGGTTATAGACATTTTACTTCCGCTACACTTAAAAACCCGGTATATGTTTCAGTAGGACATAAGGTAAATTTAGATCAATCTATAAAAATAACAAAAAAATTTTCAAAATTTAGGATTCCTGAGCCTGTTAGACAGGCACATATTTCAGCTCAAAAAAAGGTTAAATCTTTAGAAAGCTCATAAATTATTACTTGAACGTATTATCGGATACTTTTTTTTCTTTATTATTTATTTTAAATTTTTTAAATCAGTTTTTGATATAGCTTTTTTATCAAAGTAAAAACCTTGGAGATTAGGTGTTGCTTCTCTGGCTTTTTCGAATTTCTGCATCAATGTCACCAGCTTTAATTTGATAAGACGGTATCATCTGTCCAAAAGCTGTTTTGTTAGAAAAAACCATCTCTGTAAAACAGGGTGCATAATGACCTCCACCTATTCCAACTAAATTTGGTTTATTTGTTTTAAAATTTTCTTCATATCTATTTTTTTTCAGAACCTCTACAATTGAGTCTGCCACGACTTCTGCAGGTTTTTTTGAACCCATTGTTTCTTTTTTTGTACTTCCCTTCAGCAAGAAGGTAGGTGATCTGATATAAGGTCTGTGATACGTAACCTCAAAACATACCTCATAACCAAGTTTTTGTTTCTCGGATTTTTCTCTTAGTTTTTTCAATAGATATGCCATCATCTGTGGAGAAGTTGGAGATAAAGTTTTGTCTTTTCCACCATATTCAGCTTTACCAAAGTTACCGATCCGATGTGTAGTCAAAGAAGATTTTCCTGATTTAGATCTATGCCGAGAGATGAATATAGTTTGTTTAATTTTTAATCCAGTTTTATCTTTTATTTCTTGATCAAGATTTTCATGTAGTATCGTTCTATCATCAAAAGTAATCATTAGTATCTCTTCAATATACTTATTTTTGTAAATTACATGATTAAAAATAGTATCTATTTTTCCCCCAATTAGTTTTTTCTAATAAAGATTTTTTTTATGTTTGTGCTAACTTTATCTTCTGCTGAAGATGCAATTAGCACTGCCATGATATTTTTTTTTACTCTTTTTCTTTTTTTTCATTAACTAAATCCCTTATCTTTTGCATTTTTACTATAAAATGCACTCTTTTTTCTATACTGCAGATACTAGCAATGTATTTTATTTCTCTTATTTCATCCTTAGTTGAAAGTAGGCCAACTATTAACATACAAACATCAATTATTCTTTTTATTTTTGAGCTGTTATATATCTTGTTTTACATTTCTCTCCCAAAATTGGTTTAGAATCAATTTTTTTGGAAGATTTTAAGAATTGTACAATGTATAACTATTTTTTGAAAGAATATGGTTGTTAAAATTAAAAACCGACATATACTAGATAATAAATCAATTGAAGTAGTTGATAATAAACTTGCTGAGGATTTTTCCACAAGTTTTTTAAAAAATTCTTCGTCAAAAATAGAACAAGGAATCGTAGGAGGAAAAAACTTTATTATCGTAGATGATGAACCTTGTTTTGTTCAGATAAATGATGAATTCTTTTTCACTCTTTTTGGAATAAATAAATTTCAACCTTCTAAGAATTATGTAGTAGTAGATATGGGGGCAGTAAGATTTGTTTCAGATGGTGCAACAGTTATGGCACCTGGCATAGTTGATGCAAATGAAAACATAGAAAAAGGTTTTCAGGTTTGGGTATGTGATGAAAAATATAAAAAACCTTTAGCTGTTGGAATCGCATTAATAAATTGGAAAGATATGATAAATAAAAGTGAGGGAAAAGCTGTTCAAACAGTTCATCATGTAGGTGACAAATATTGGGATATGTTCGCCAAAGGTTTATAAATACAAATATATTTAGGTTAATAGTTAAAAGTATGGGAGATGATCATATCAATGGGAATAGTTAACAAAATTTTTGGTGAAAAAAAAACAGGAGATGTAGAGGGATACGTAGACCTTGAAAAATATGTTAAAACCGAAGGAGAAACACCCAAAGGTGCTAAAGCTTATGTAAAAGTAGGGGAGATACAAAGATATGAGGATTTAAAAGAATTTACCGACTATGTTTATGGCGGAAACATCCTAATTTTGGATTTTACACCTATCGCCGAAGAAGAAGTAATTTTAAAGAGAATAACAGAAGATCTCAAAAAGATGGCTCAGGATATCAATGGAGACATAGCTGGAATCGGTAATAACCTGATGATAGTTACTCCATCTGATGTTAAAATAGAGAGAAGAAAATTGAGAGGCAAATTCGCATAAAAAAAATCTTAAATTACATCAATAAAAATTTGCAATAAGAGAAGTTTTTTTCTAAATCCTTATTTGATTAACAAATAAAAGAAACATTTTTTTTAACATTATGTAAAAAAAGGTTATTTTACCATAAGATTGTAGATATTTTTTTAAAGAAAATTGATATGACAACAAAACTTATTAACAATAAGGGGAATAGATATATGGGTCTGGGAGAAAAGGTTGCAATAATACGGTACTAATCGGAATTTAGTTAATTCCAAGGTGAGATGGAGAAATATTTGATTAATTTTTCCAGGCCCTTATTCTAAAAAGAGTATTATATTTTGTCTATTTTTCTTTTTTGATTTATTAAGCATCCAGGATCAGGTGACAAATAGTCACCATTTAAAGAATATGCCCTGGCTCTACAACCACCGCAATAATATCGATACTTACAAGTTCCACAGGTTCCTTTTAATTTATCTTTATCTCTTAATTCTTTCAAAATCTCGTTGTTCTTCCAAAGATCTCTGAAGTTATCTTCCTTAATGTTTCCAATTTTAAGCGGAAAAAATACACAAGGATCAATATCCCCATCTGTACGTATCGCACAATAAAAACGCCCGCATCCACATCCACCTATAAAATCAGCTAAATTCACCAGTCTACCTGATAGAGTAGGATTAGAAAAATGGGTTGGAACAATTTTTTTATCTTTTCCAATTTCTTTTTCAAGTGCAATACGGGCAAACTGAGGAGCGGTAGAAAGTACATTAACTTTACAATCTTCACTTTTTTTTAATTTTTTCCACATTTCAGTCAAAATATGTTCACGCTGTTCTGGAGTAATATCGTTTTTTCTTATGAATTTGCCTCTACCTGTCGGAACGAAATTATAAAGCATAAACCAATCTACATTTAGTTCTTCACAAAGATCAATTATTTCCGGAATTTCTTTGTAATTATAACTAGTTGCTGTGGAAGCTATATTTACAAAAAAATCTTCTTCTACAGCATTTTTGATTCCTTCTATTGTTTTTTCGAAAACACCATCAATTCCACAGAATTTGTCATGAGTTTCTGCTGAAGCTCCATCAAGGCTTATCTGAGTGAATTTTATTCCTGCTTCCTTCATTTTTTTTGCTTTTTCTTTAGTTATTAGTGTACCATTGGTTGCAACAGCCACATAAATTCCTTTATCTGAAGCATAACGTGTTAATTCGAAAATATCATCTCTGATTAAGGGTTCCCCTCCTGAGAAAGCAATTATAGGTACAGAAGCTTTATCTAGCTCATCTATTACTTCTTTTGCTTGCTCTGTTGTTAACTCGTCTGAAGAATTTTTTCCAGCATTAGCATAGCAATGTTTGCAATTTAGATTACATTTATTTGTGATATCCCATACAATCAAAAAAGGTGACCCACTTACGAACGGTCTTCTTACACCGAAATCTGCTATACCTTTTATTATACATGCAAGCCCTTTCCTCCAATTTGGATCTGAAAACTGTTTTTTTAACGTTTGAGGACTAACGTTAAAAACTTTACCGCCTGCGTTTAGCATATAAGAAATAATTTTTTCAGCAAGTTTACATTTATAACAAGCGTCTTTTCGATCACCTGTATAAAGGCTTAAGGCAACTTCAACTCGGCTTTTTTTGCATTTTTTACAGTAACCCATTCCAGATAAAATTTTCCTTGAAAATCTGTTACCGATAGTTGCCCTTAAAATTTGTATCGTTTCGGCTGTATTCAATGTTATCCTCTGCCCCTATACTTGTTATAAACTTCGGATTTATTTGACTTAATATAAATAAACTTTTTGGAATTTATTTAAATTCAGCCATTTGAATTAATATTCTCTTTTAAGCTTTATAAGAATAAGATTTTTTTTAAAAAAAATTTTTGTTAAGGGGGTTTAAAAATGATAGACGAAAGATATATAAACGACTTTCTATAAATAGTGAATAGTGTCACGGAATATTTTGATGTGGTGAAAATCAGTGGACTCAGAAGAGAAAGAAAAATTATGGTCATGTCCTAATTGTGGGACCTCTATGCAAAAGGTAAATGAAAGTTCAAGGCCATATAGGATTTGTAATAACTGTGGGTGTACGATAGAGGGAGGAGAACAAGATTTCAATCCAGGGAATTTATGTCCGAACTGCAATCAAGAACTTAACGGTTTAGGCGAATGTCCACATTGTGGTTATGATCTCGGCTCGGATTTTGACTAAGAATTAAAAAAAATTTCGTTTAAAACATTTTTTTTAAACTGTTTTGCATTTTTTCTTAAACTATTTTTTAGATATTGTTTTAAACAAGTAAATTAATTTTATTGAACTGTAAAATAGGAGATTGTTTAAAAGAAATGTTTGATGATAGTTTATATAATCTAATGGCTCAAGCAGTAGAAGAAAGCCAAAATCTATGGAGATTAAAAAAGGAATACAAAAAAGTGGCAGGAAAAAGAGATGGAAACCTTGATTTTTTAAAAAAGATGGAAAAGAATAAAGAACGTCACGTAAAAGGTTTACAAAAACTAATAAAATTCCATCTCTCAAAAAAAAGAATAGCAATTTAAAAATCCAAATTTTTTTCTGGTTTTTCTCTTAAAAATAGTATTATTTTAAATAAGTCAAAGACAATTGGTTCAAATTATAGAATTGATCCTTGTTTAATATTTGAATCAACAAAAAATGTGTTTGATTACTTATGAAAAAAATAATTTTTTCAGATCTGGACGGTACTTTATTGGATCATGATACATATTCTTATAAAGACGCTGAAAAAAATTTGAAAATAATCAAAAATCTAGGTATACCCTTGGTTTTTTGTACGAGTAAAACACGATCCGAAATCGAATATTGGCGAGATAAGATGAAAAATTATCATCCATTCATTTCAGAAAACGGGGGAGGAATTTTTATTCCTGAAAATTATTTTTCATTTAATTTTGATTACGAAAAAAAAATTGGTAGATATTATCTTATACGTCTAGGGGAAGATTATGAAAAAATCCTGGAATGTAAAAATGATATTATAAAACGATTTGACATAAGAAGTTTTGAGGAAATGACAAAAGAGGAATTGGCTTCTAATGTTGGCATTGATGAAAAACAAGCTGTTTTAGCTAAGAGAAGAGATTTTGATCTGCCATTTTATATTTTTAACAAAAATCAGATAGAAAAAATACGTGATAAAGCAAAAGAACATGGTTTAAAAATGGTTTCTGGAGGAAGATTTTTTCATCTAATGGGTGAAAATGACAAAGGTAAAGCCGTTCAAATACTAACAGATCTTTATAAAAAAAAGTATGATAGAATAGCTACTATTGGTATTGGCGATTCTGAAAATGATTTTTCAATGCTAGAAAATGTTGATAAAGGTTATTTAGTCAAAAGAAAAGATGGAACTCATGCTTCTATGAATTACTTAACTGTAGATAAAGTTGGCCCTAGGGGATGGTCAGAGATAATTGAGAAAGAACTGAGATGAAAGATAAATTATGATAAGTTTTGAAAAAGCAGAAAAAATATACCAGGGAAGCATTAAAGTTTTAAAAAAAGTTCAACTAAAAAATGGAGGATGTATTGCTACACCTGAAGATGAAAGATATCCATATGTTTATCCAAGAGATCATGCTATGATTACTAGAGCTTTTATCTCTGCTGGATTGTATAATAGGGCAAAAAAAGCATTAGACTTTGTTTTTTCTACAAAAACTGATAAAAATGCTTTTCCTCAAAGGATAGATACAAATGGAGAAGATGCTTCATATAAACCTGTTCAGATCGATGGAACAGGACTTACATTGTATACTTTTTGTAACTATATTGAGGAAACAGCAGATTATGATTTTGGATTGAAATATTTTTCGAGAGCAAGAAAAGCCGCTGATTATATCATAGATAGTTTTTATGAAAACGTCGAAGGTAAATATGAAAAAAGAAAACACAACCTTAAGATGCCTCTTGTATATACTCCCAATTCAATCCATGAATATCCTCCCACAGAAAAAGGTTTAGAAATTTGGGCTAATTGTACATGTTGTGCAGGTCTTAATAGTTTATCTGAAATCAGTAAAAGAATAGGTCAAGTAAATAAAAAATATAGAAGTTATGCTAAGAAGATTCATAAAGGAATCTTGAATCATATGTGGAATCCACGTTTGAATTCTTTTATTAAGACAATACGGGTAAGAGAATCCAGCTCTGTTTTATTAGATCCTGATGTAGGAGAATATGGTATTGCAGAATTTGGACTATTAAAAGATGATGATAAAAGAGTGGTTTCAACAGTTAGTAACATTGAAAAAAATTTATGGAATAAAGATCTAGGAGGGATTTGCAGATATCCTAAGTATGAAGGACGTAATAATGGAGGATGGGGTCCGTGGCCCAACTATACATTGATGTTATGTAGACATTATATTCGAAGAGGAAATCAAGATAAGGCTGATAAATATTTGAAATGGGTGTTAGATATTTCGTATGATAATCTTTTACCTGAACATGTATCTACAGTGGATGAATTCGAGGAATATGTTAGTGATTTCAAAAGAGCGGGTCTTATACGAGAGGACAGAGAAAAGATGATAGAAAACGCTAGAAGTCATCCCATGTTCGATGAAGGAATTGCCTATATTACTCTTCCTTTAGCTTGGTCTCATGCTGAATTTATCATGACTTTTAATTTATACAAAAAAAGATTCGACGGTGATTAATAGTTGAAAAGAATTGTCACCATCACCATGAGTCCCACTGTGGATTTGAACACTAGTACGGATACAGTAACAGCAGAAGATAAATTAAGATGTAAAAATACAATGTACAGTCCAGGCGGGGGTGGAATCAATGTATCTCGAGCAATTAAGATATTAGATGGTGAATCCATTGCGTTTTATCCTTATGGGGGTTATATCGGAAATCTTTTAAAGGAATTATTAAAAGAAGAAAAAATTGATCAATCTCCTATTAAAACCTCTGGTTCAACTAGACTTAATTTTAGTGTAATCGAAAATTCTACAAACAAACAATATCGTTTTAATACAATTGGATCTAATTTAAAAAAAGAAGAACAAGAAAAGTGTCTTGAGAAAATAAAAAATTTAGTTTCAAGCACAGATTATATAGTATTAAGTGGGAGTATGCCACCAGGAATTACTAATGATTTCACCAAAAAATTGGCTGAAATAGTAAATAAATCAAAAGGGAGGTTGATAGTAGATACTTCAGCAGAAGCATTAAAGTATGCATTGGAAGAAGGAGTTTTTTTGATTAAACCTAATCTCAAAGAGTTTACTTCTTTAATAGGAGAAAAACTTAGAGATGAAAAACAATTATTTGAAAAAGCAAAAAACATTATAGATTCAGCTGGAAGTAAAGTTGTTACTATTTCACTTGGCGCAGCTGGATGTCTATTGATAACCAAAAATGAAGCTAGACATCTTTGCTCGCCTATTACACCTATTCAAAGTAGAGTTGGCAGCGGAGATAGCATGGTTGGAGCAATAGCTTTAAGTCTTTCAAAAGGAAAAAAAATTTCAGACTCTGTTAAATATGGTGTTGCCGCAGGAGCCGCTGCAGTAATGACTCCAGGTACGAAACTTTGTAGAAAAGAGGATACAGAAAGATTATACAATTCTATGAAAGACTAAGTAAAATTTCTACTAAATTATGCAGTCGACTTTTTTTGATGATTTGTACAAAAATAGCTTGTTCTACCATTTACTTTTACTTTTTCCAGTTTTGAATTATCGATAGGACATCTTCCATCTTTTCCCCTATTTGGAATTATGTAACCATCTGGAAAATCATCTGGATTTGCATTTGCATCAATTG
>JAZKSQ010000038.1:0-10940 GCA_036625995.1 Thermoplasmatota archaeon
CGGCTGGATAATACTCCATCATATCTTTTACAAATTCTTCCATAGTAACAGCATTAGATGTATCAACTTCTGAGGGCCAACCAAGATTATCATTTAAATTCATTCTTTCACCGGATTCATCAAAATATATTATTTTTGAATCATTAGGCAGAACGCCATCATATAAAGCTAATAAGTTAAAATCTTCTTTAGAACCAATCTTTGAAAGATTTTCTAAAAGTGGTTTAGAATGAGGTTGCATGTTTGAGTCGCAGCACATATAATACATTACTGTCCATTTTGCAATATCCTTCTTTTGGTTTTCCCAGAGACTAGGATTTGTAACATTTTTTGATTTTATTGAGTTAGCAGATACAAAAACCGATGAAAATAGTAGCATTAAAATAGTTAATAAAATCATTAAAAACTTATCATCTTTCATTTTTAAATCCCTTCTTATATATTAACAATATTAAATAGCTTAAATACTTTTTTGTAATAATAATAGAAAAATGGCTGTATTATTGTTAAAACAATAAAAAATTGTTGATTTATGTAACAATTTCTTTTAATCTATCAGTTTCGGCTGCTTTTTTAATTTCCATGGCTATACGTTCACCGTAGCTAATAGAATCTCCATACATATATCCGGTATGGGGTGTAAAACGAGTTAGAGGGCTGCCGGGGATACGCATAGAAACATCGAAAACCACCATTTCCTCTTTGCCTTTATCAGCTGCTATACTTCCCTGTAAAGCAAAAGCGCCGATAATTCCTGGAGGGACCTCCTCCTGGGTTGTAGATACAAATTTTTCTCCAAGTTCAAAGATTTTCTCGATTATAGATTCTTTCGTCGTAGCTGCAATATGTCCTGTCTCTATCATCTTTGGTTTAATATATTTTAAAAGTTCCAGTTGCTCATTTGCCGGTAGACGTAATATACCATCAAGATTGGTTTGTCTACGTGTATCGGTACCCATAATTTCTAGTTCGTCGTTTATTTTACTGTAAAAATAATTGAAATTAACCTGTGCACCAACTATATATTCCTCTATAACTGATTTTTCGAGAGTCTCCTTTGAAATCAAATTTTTATCTAGCATCTCATCCACTTTTTTCTTATAATCCTCATAGCTGCTGGCAAAGAAAAAGGCACGTTCGTAACCTCTAATTGCTTCATTAACTTTCACAATCACCAGTCTATCTATATTTTCAGGTTTTTCGATAATTTTAGGGTATCTTATACCTGCCTTGTCAAGTAGATAATACTGATTTTTTGGAACATCACGTTCTTCTAGTTTTACCATTTCTCTTGTTCCGTAAATTGGTATCTTAAATTTATTTTCAATATCCTCAAAATCAAAATAAACCCAAAAATAACGGCTATGGATAAAAATAGTGTTTTTTTCCTGTAATTTTTTCTGCACATCGGGTTTTACTACATCAGAGAATTTGTCAAGAACGATGGTTTCATCTATACAGCCTCTGCCGTCCTCTCTGGTTTTATAGTATTTTGTATACGTTTTCTCCCTACCCTTTTGACATACGGCTAATGTCTTAAATCCCTGTTTTTTTGCTCCTCTGGCTACATCCAATCCTGAATGTCCACCTAGCACTCCTACCGTAATGTTTTCTTTGTCATAGGATTCTACTAAATCTTGTATTTCTGATCTTTTTATCATATTTTTTACACCATATTCTAATACTTTTTTTTGACTTTTTTATCTGTTGAATTGAGGTCTTTTTGAAAGATAAATAGGAAGGGTTAGTTGTTGTTTAGGAAACATTTTTGTTCTCCCCTTGACAAGTTGGATTATTTCTTCAAGACTATATTCTTCTTTTGAACCTAAAGATTCTTTCCTTACCCTTGGAGTAAATATGTTGTTTTTTATTTCTTTTTCTCCAATTACGATTATAATAGGTATCCATTCTTTTTCTGCGTCTCTAATTTTCCGACTTACACTTTCGTCTCTGTCATCAATATCGCATCTTATTTTTTCATTTTTTGACAAGTCTCTGATTTTTTCCAAAACATCTTCACATTTGTCTATAAATTCGTCTTTTACAGGGATTAATCTTATCTGAACTGGTGAAAGCCATACAGGTAACATAGGTTTTTCACCATGTTTCATTTTTACTGCCTCTCTTTCTAGTAAGGCATATAAACATCGGTCTATACTCCCTGAAAAACTTGAGTGTAATATGTACGGGTTTTCTTTTTCGCCATTTTCGTCAATGAAATTTATATCAAATCTTTCTGCGTTTTCTACATCTATTTGTACTGTAGATAAAGCACTGGCTTTAGTTGTAGTATCTATTATGTTAAATTCAAATTTCATGACAAAATAAAAATATCTTTTATCCCAAAGTTCGATTAAAATAGGTTTACCTGCTTTTTCTGCAAGGTTTTTAGCTAGATCTTTGTTTTTTTCATAAAATTCTTTTACGAAACGAACGGCTACTTCATGATCTAACTTTAAGTCATTTATCCATTTCTGAGAAGTTGAGAATTGTCTTCTAAATTCTTCCTGTGCTTGTTCTATGTTTTGACATAACGTATGTAAATCCGGCATAGTAAAGCAACGAAGCCTTCTAAGACCACTCAGCTCGCCGCTTTGTTCACGACGGAAGCTATAATGAGTTAATTCATATAATCTCAAAGGTAGATGCCGGTAAGATAATGTCATATCCTTCATTATCATATATTGACCAAAACAAGCTGCAAAACGAAGGAAAAAATCATCATAATCAGAACGAACTGTATATTGTCTAGCTGGAAACTTTTTGAGATAAGAGCTGAGAGATGGATGTTCTACGTCATACATAATTGGTGTTTCAACTTGCATGCCCCCTATATTTTGAACGATATTGTTGATATGTTTTTCAAGAAGACCTTTTACGATTCTTCCTTTAGGATACCATCTAAAGTTTCCTGAATCACTAGCAGGTTCATAGTCAACCAGTTCTAACTTTTTCATCATTTTTACGTGAGCAGGTTCTCCTTTGGCTTTCCTTGATCCTTTACTTTCATATTCATATAAAGTTTTTAATTCTTCACGGCCTTTAAAATCAAATTCTTCAGCTTCTATTAATTCACCTTCAGGAGTAAGAATGAACCATTCTGATTCTACCTCCTTTTCGCCCTCTCCTTCTTTTTTTTCTTTCCCTGGTACAATTTCTTTAGAGAGCTCTGAAAGCGGATGTCCTTTACAAGAAATTTTAAACGATTTATACCATCCAAAAGGGGAACGTTTGACATTAAAACCCCTACTTTTCAGTTCAATTTCAATATCGAACAAAATCTTTTTAGCTGCTTTAGGACCGCTAAGTCCTGAAGAAAGATGAGCATAAGGATAAATCATTATGTTTTTGACTTTAAGTTGTTCCGCGTCTCCGGCTATTTCAGAAGATGCGTCTTTTACTGCTTGCATTGGGTTTTTTTGATCAACTTTTTCCACCGCGGTAAAAACTGTCAAAGCTTCATCAAAACGATCTTTTTGTTTACTTTTTTCTTCAGGTTCTTTAACAGCTTTCTTTTTTACCTCGTATTCAATATAGTCGCTATGAATTAATAATAACTTCATGAGAATCAAGGATTGTAAACAAAATTAAGGTTATTAAATATAATCCTTTCAATCCCGAGGATTATAATAATCTGCTAGAAATATAAAAAAAGTATATGCCTATTATAAAGATTTTACAGGGGGAAAAGCTCATTGTGAACAATCAAAGAGAAAGCATTCTAAACTTTAATGGGGGAGGCGGCGGAGGTGTTAATCACCGTTATAAAAAAAGTAATTTTCTTTTGCCATCCCATCTCTCCGCCTATATAACACAAATATGGTAAATCGTATAAGAACTTTTCGGAGTATCGAATTGCTAAAAACTAATTTTAATACATTACTAACAGCTTTTTTTGAGGATAAACTAATTTTACCAATAAAAAAAAGTTTAATATCATAAACTGTAAGAGTTTTACCTTTCTATAGATGCGTTATTAGCTAAAAAACTGCATCAAACTTGAAATATTGTCAATAAAAATTTTAAGAAAGAAAAGAATCTAGATTTAGATTTAAGGAGAAATCGACTTAAACATTGGTTTTTTTATTGTGAAAAAATATTTTTTTTAGACTTCCTCTTTATATTCGTCAGAACTGAGTAGATCTTCTAACTCAGATTCATCTTCAATTTCAATTTCAACTAACCATCCTTCATCATAAGGATTTTCATTAATAGTTTCAGGTTCTTCTTCAAGTTTCTCGTTTATATTGGTTATCTCTCCGGAGATAGGGGAATATATTTCAGATACTGACTTTACTGATTCGACAACACAGAGTTCGTCACCTTTTTTTACTTTGTCACCGACTGAGGGCAATTCAACAAATACAATATCTGTAAGTTCTTCCTGTGCATGGTCGGTGATACCTACAACTGCTTTCTTTCCATCTGTTTTTACCCATTCGTGACTCTTAGTATATCTTAAACCCTTTTTTATTTCGTTGGACATTGTTTTTTTCCTCCTTTCTTAATTTAAATCAAATGAGTAGTTTAGTGTAGATTTCTTTTATTTATCCCAATCTTTTTTGACAATAGGTGGTTTTACTATCTTTGCTTTAACCTTTCTATTTCTTATTAACATTTTGACTTTTTCTCCGACTTCGGAATAATCAGATTTTATATAAGCCATAGCGATCCCTTTTTCTAAACAAGGAGATAGAGTTCCACTAGTTACCACACCGATTTCCTTTCCGTCTTTTTGGACTTTACAATTCTGTCTTGGAATGCCTTTTTCTACACAAATCAAAGCTGTTAATCTATCATAGTCTCCCTGTTCTTTTTGCTTTGATAATGCTTCTTTTCCAATAAAATCATGATCCCAATCTATAAACCATGATATACCTGCTTCAAGAGGAGTTCTTTTTTGTCCATTGAATTCATTCCCAGCTAAAAGAAAGAATTTTTCTAACCTTAGAGTATCTCTTGCACCTAAACCAATAGGTTTTATACCCGCTTCTTTTCCTGCTTTTAGGATTTTTTTAAATAATTTTACACCGTTTTCAGGTGGCCTTATTTGAAATTCATATCCACTTTCTCCAGTATAACCAGTATAAGAAACAATACAATCAATATTCCCAATAGTTATTTTTTTATTTTCAAAAAATTTCATTTTGCTTAAATCTTCTGAACTAATTTCCCCCATAACATCAGATGTCTTTGGCCCTTGCAGAGCAAGGATAACATGATTTTTTGATACATCAGTTGCTTCAGCCTCTATATTATTTTTTTCTGCTTTATCATTCATCCATTTAGTTATCTTCTCGGAACGACCGACGTTAGGAATCAGCATATATTTGTCGCCGATATTCATAAAAATTGTATCATCAATTATTGTACCATCTTCTCTCAGTATAGCTGTATACTGACTTTTACCAGAGGTGATTTTTGAAGCCTTTTCCATAGTTGTTAACGTCAAAAGCTCCTGAGCTTCTTGACCCTTAATAATTACGTTTCCCATATGAGAGACATCAAATAAACCTAATTTTTTTCTAACCGTCAAATGTTCATCCTTTATAGATGAAAAACTAACAGGCATTTCATAACCGCCGAATTCCGTAAAGTTAGCACCAAGCTCTTTATGTACATTATATAAAGGTGTCTTTAAAGCCATAGTTATCAATTGCTGTATAATAAAAGTCATAGTTTAACATTTCGACAAAAAACATTTTAGTACGTACTCGTTATAACAACTTTTTAAATGAAATCAACTAATGTTCTAGGTGTTTTCAAAGAAGGAAAAAAGATATTTACGCGAAATCCGCCTGGTTGTGAAGGAGAGAAAGTGTATGGCGAAAACCTTTTAGTTAGAGATAATGTTGAATATCGTTCATGGGATCCAAACAGAAGTAAACTAGCAGCCGCTATACTTAAAAAAATAGACATCAATTTTAAGAGTAATTTTACTGTATTGTATCTTGGTGCAGCTACAGGTACTACCGTAAGTCATTTATCAGATATTTTAAACAAGGGGTTAATCTATGCAATAGAAATATCTCCGGTGTCAATGAAAAAATTAATAGATAATTTTAAAAATCGTGAAAATGTAATACCCATACTAGAGGATGCTTTCCATCCAGAAAAATATAAATCTTATGTTACAAAGAAGACAGATGTAGTTTATCAAGACATAGCTCAAAAACAACAACCCGAAATATTTATAAAAAATGTTAATAAATACCTAAAAAAGGGAGGTTTAGGTTTTTTTATGGTTAAAGCCAGAAGCATTGATGTTTCATCTAAACCTTCAAATGTCTATGAAAATATCTATAAATTTTTGAAAAAAAACAATATGGAGATACTGACCCGAACAAATCTTTTGCCTTTTGAAAAAGATCATGAACTAATAATTACAACAAAAAAATAATGTTCTTAAATATATAATATTTAAATCATGTTTCGAGTTCCTCCTAGATAATACTTTTTTTATCACAAAAAAATAATTAGATTATTTAAACAAAAATTGAAAAATCTGTTATACTTGTTAACCTCATAACAAAAGAAAAAAACCTTAAGAACTATTAAAAAGATTAGAAATTGGAAAAAAAACTAATCTAAATGCCTTTATCAATAAATGTTTATTGTCTCTATTTCGGTAGGGGGAGACATAATATTAAGATAAATTACACCGGCTTTATAATTGAAGTCATTGATAAAATCGAGTATCTATTTAGATAACTTGATGGTAGAAAAATGTAAAATTTATCATCTCAAGGATTTGAAAAACGATGTCTAAACGTTCAATTACTCACTTGGATCAATTATTGAAATTCTTTTTGCCATTTTTTGTAGCATTTGCAGGGATAGCTTTACTTTATGTATACTTTGTGTATATTGATGACCATATTACATTTATGAAACTACTTTTTTTAATGTCTGCTTATTTTGTTCCTCCCTTGGGAAAAGAATCTATTATTCCGATAGGTATAGCAGGAGGGAGATTAAATCTTCCTTTTTTTACTAATTCGGTATATATTCCGCCAATAACTCCATTGATTATGGCTCTTTCAATAGCTTTTGTTGATATTGTAGTGGCACTGTTTTTAGTATGGAATTATGACCTTGCTAAAAAAATTCCTATAGTCGGTAAATTTATTTCAAAGGTTGAAAAAATTGGTTTAAAATCTTCTTCTAAGTACAGCTGGATAGTACCCCTACGGTTTATTGGGATTATTTTATTTGTTATGGTGCCCTTCCAGGGTTCTGGCGGTCTTGTTGGCTCAATTATTGGTAGATTAATAGGTATGAAACCTTTGAATATATTTGCCGCAATTTCTATAGGGAGCATAGTGGGTTGTACAATTATCGCCTATTTTGCAGATGTTTTGAGATATTTTTTAATAAAAAACTTTTTACAGGCTTTATTAGTTATCTTGGTTATTGTTATTTTTATATTAATGGTGAGAGTGTACATAAGAAATAGCAGATAAAAAGGAAAAGAATTTATATTGTTTTTTTAATCAAATAGTTATATTGGGCGGTATGTTAGATGAGTGAGCATTTGGATAAACCTAAGAGTTTGTATTTTCTTGGTCTTTTATGGATTACTTTATGCGGTATTTTCGTAGTTTGGGATTTCATTTCGCTAAATTTAAGTTTGGCTGTTCTATCTTGGCCGCCAACCGAATTTAGTTCTATTTATTCTTTGCTATTTTTTGGGACAACTATGTCAGCTATAACATGGCCTGTCTTTGCTTGTGTATTCATTTGGATTGCCTATGGTACTTTTAAAGGAAAATCATGGGTTTGGTATCCTGGAGTAATTATTTCAACTACTTTTCTGGTGATATTTGGCTTAATGTTACCTGCTTTTATGGTTACAGCGATTTTTTTCATGGATTTATTTTCGGTAGCAGGGCTTATAACTACAGTTATTTCTTTTCTGATTGATTTAGCCTTAATCTTCCTGTTAACTCGTCCACAAGTGAAAATATATCTTGATATTAAATCAGAGAGTTTTAAATAAAAAAAGTGGTGTTTATATAGTTATTTTTATCTCTTTTAACATTTTGTTTATTATATATCGTGGGGCATCTTGAAGAAGATTTTTATATCCCGAATTTGGAATTTTTCCCGAGTTTGCCAGTTTTTCTGCATTTTTTACGTGTTTTTTTATTTCTTTGATATAAAATTCTTCTACTTCCTTTCTGTTATTTTCTAGTTTCTTTTTTATTTTATTTTCTTTTAGTTTTTTTATCGTCTTGCTATCTTCTAGTTGGTTGAGTAGAGGTAGTATTACGCTGTCCAGCAGTTCGCCGTTTGCAAGATCAACTAAATCATCTGCTAGTTGGTATGCTAGTCCGATTTCCCGGCCATATTTGTAGAATACTTGACTGATATCTCGTGCCATGTTTGCTTCTAATGCACCTGCTTTACAGGATGAGGCAAATAGCTTTGCTGTTTTTAAATCAATTATTCTTTTATACGCTTCGAAGATTTGTGATTTTGTAGAAAATTTTTGTTTTATATTTCTATTTCCTTTGTTGAAATCTATTTCATTTATTTCTCCATCTACAACATCTTTCCAGGTTTCAACGTATAAGTTGGTTAGTTCTTTCCCATGGTTTAAGGCAATGTTGAGTCCTCTGTTTAGCATTTTATGCCCGACGAGAATAGCTTTTGATATCCCTTCTTTTATATGTAATGCACTGTTACCTCTTCTTTCTTCGTCTTTATCTATTATATCGTCATGGACTAGAGATGCAGAGTGCGCTAATTCTATTGTTATTGTTCCTTCTAAGGATTTTTTATATTGGGGTAGAGTCTCTTTTCCCTGTGTGCATGTTTTGAATGAAAGCTGCGTCAAGAAGGGCCTTAATCTTTTTCCCCCTTTGAGTGCTTTCATGATGTTTTTATCTTTCAGAATGTTTTTTATTTCTTTATCTACATCAGATCGAATATCTTGAAAAAAAGATTCCAATTTAAGGTTATTTTTAGTCATAAGGCCATTAACTCCATCATAATTTAATATGTGTCCTTATTATATTAATAGTTTTTTCTATTTATATAATAGTTGCCCTTTTATATTTATAATACTTTTGATTATTTTATGGTCTTTTTAAAAAGAATACCTTTATATATTTGCAAGCATCAGAAAGTTACTCTCCCACATAAAAGGATGATAACATCGATGTATTACTGAATATATAATAGCTTCTATAAATTTTTGATTTGACTATAACCGTCTAATTCCAACAAGATATATCTCACTGCTGCTCTTTCTAGAGGCAGGAGGAGAATATCTTTCTACCTTTTTAAAATTAGTTGACAACTTTTGTTCCAACTTTTTAAGATCTTCCCCCTCGAACACCTTACAAACAAAGTTTCCTTCATTTTTTAAAATTCTTTTAGCAATTTCTAACGCTTTGTAACATAAATAAACACTTCTGGCATGATCAACTGAATAATTTCCAGATATATTTGGCGACATATCAGAAAGTATCACATCAACATACTCTTTGTCGATATCATCTTTTATTTCTTCAATTATCTTCTCTTCTGTTAAATCACCCCTTAAAAATTTTACTCCATCTAATGGCTTTATATAATTCAGATCAACACCGATTACTTCTCCATTTGAGCCAACATATTCTTTAGAAACCTGACTCCAACCTCCAGGCGCAGCTCCAAGATCTAAAACACAGTCCGCCTTACTGATGATATTAAACTTTTTTTGTATTTGTTTTAATTTAAACACCGATCTGGATCTATAACCTTTCCGCTTTGCTTTTTTATAAAAATGCTCTTTTTTCTTCTCCCGATACCACCGAGTCATATCTATCAGAGTATAATATCTATATCTAAACGTTTTGCAAGTTCTTTATATCTATTACGTATAGTCACCTCAGTTACCCCTGCAACGTCAGCAACCTCTCTTTGCGTCCTTCGTTCACCACATAAAATAGAAGCTATATAGATAGCTGCTGCTGCAACACCAGTAGGTCCTCGGCCACTGGTAAGTTCTTTATCTGCTGCGTCTTTTAAAATTTCCATAGCTTTACCCTGTACATCTCCACTAAGATCTAATTGACTACAGAATCTAGATACATAATCTTGAGGAGAAGTAGGCATCAATTTCAATCCAAGTTCACGTGATATAAAACGATAAGTTCGCCCAATTTCCTTCCTCGAAACTCTTGAAGCATCTGCTATTTCGTCCAAAGTCCTAGGTACATTACATTGTCTACATGCAGCATAAAGAGCCGCAGCTGATACACCTTCAATACTTCTCCCTCTGATTAGGTTTTTCATCGCAGCTTTTCTGTAGATCATAGCAGCGGTCTCTCTGACGTTTCTAGGCAATCCCATTCCAGAGGCCATCCGATCTAACTCAGATAATGCAAATGCAAGGTTCCGCTCTGTAGCGTCACTTATCCTTATTCTTCTCTGCCATTTTCTTATCCTGTATAGCTGGGCTCTGTTTCTTGTAGGTATTGATTTTCCATAGGAATCACGATTTTTCCATCCTATGGTGGTACTCAGCCCTTTATCATGTATAGTGTAAGTCATTGGAGCCCCAGTTCTGGCTCTTTTTTCTTTTTGTTCTTGATCAAATGCTCTCCACTCAGGTCCATGATCAATAAAATCTTCGTCTATAACTAAACCACAATCTTCACAAACCAATTCTGCTCTTGCATAATCTCTTGTGAGATGAGTACTTCCGCAAGAGGGACATCTAGTGATTTCTTCTATATCTGGTTTTTTATCTTTATCTTTTTTTGATGAATGAGATGCAACCATTTAAAACTCTCCTCTACCAATATTCTTATATTTTTCGATACCTTTTTAAATGTGATAAAAAATTTCATATATAAAACTTTCTATTAATGTCAGTACTTCGGAAAGTAAAAATGAGGATAGAATTTTTATGATATATAGTTCATTCCCCTACTGTGGGGAATGAACGG
>JAZKSQ010000039.1:0-10893 GCA_036625995.1 Thermoplasmatota archaeon
TGGAGTTATGTAGTCAAAGGAATAACCGGATACTTAGTACCAATATTTTTCCTTGATACCAACCTTAAAGAAAACAGCGAATGGGACAGACAACTAACTAAATATCTCTACGGAGGAGATCAAAAATATAGACTCGCACAAGAAATAATACTAGGGATAGGAGGCGTAAGAACACTCAAAGCATTAGGATACAACACCATAGACAAATATCACATGAACGAAGGACATGCAGCATTCGGAACATTAGAACTATATAAAAGATATGGAGATGTAGGAAAAGTAAGAGATAAATGTGTCTTTACAACACATACTCCAGTACCTGCAGGACATGACCAATTCGACATAGATCAGGCAAAACCAATGCTCGGGGAGATGCTACCAGAAGAACTACTGGAAGAGATGACATTTGAAAATAAAATCAATATGACCAGACTAGCTTTATTTTTCAGCCATTATGTAAACGGGGTAGCAAAAAAACACAGCGAGATATCAAAAGAAATGTTTCCAGATTATACATTTGATGCAATAACCAATGGAGTACATTCACCGACATGGGTATCTAAACCTTTTCAAAGATTATTCAACGAAAATATGGCCGGCTGGAAATCAGACCCATACATCCTTAGATCCGCCTTTGGAATAGATAAACAAGAAATATGGAATGCACACATGGAGGCCAAAAAAACTCTTATCGACTTTGTCAACAAACGATACAATACAGGCATGAATTATCATATATTTACTATAGGATTTGCAAGAAGACAAACACCATACAAAAGACCTGAGATGCTAATATCAGATACCGAAAGACTATCCAACATATCAGAAAAAGTAGGACCTATACAGATAATATATGCAGGAAAAGCACATCCAAAAGATGAAATGGGAAAAAAATCAATCAAAAAAATCTATCAAGTAATGAACGATATCGACTCAAAAATAAAAATTGCTTATATACATAACTATGATATTTCCATAGGAAAAATGATGACCGCCGGTGTTGACCTTTGGCTAAATACACCTAGAGCACCTATGGAGGCATCAGGTACCTCAGGTATGAAAGCTGCACATAACGCGGCACCTTGGATGGATGGTGGATAGAAGGATGCATAGAAAATATAACAGGTTGGTCTATAGGTTCAATGAAATCAAGCGGAAAAAAATCAGACGATGAATCAGACAGAGAAGATCTATATCGTAAGCTAGAGAATTGGATAATGCCTAAATTCTACAACGATAGAGACAACTGGATAAGAACCATGAGAAGCTGTATAGCTATAAACGCCTCGTTTTTCAACACTAACCGTATGATACAGCAATATGTACTCAACGCTTATTTTAGATAAATACGTCTTGAAAAAGCCTCTTCATAATCAGGGCGTATATCCTCTATGTCCTCAGCCCATGCACGTAAAATCTCGGCTACACTCCAAGCTTGGGATATACAGCCACGGGGAAGATAAACAGGGTCACCATCGAAAATCTCAGGTATTGAACCATCCCAATCTGGCCCAAATATATGTAACATAGGCTTCAAAAATTTATCGAAAACAAAATCACGCCAAGCTTCTTTTTCTTCTTTCTTAATTTTAACATATGCTTTTATGAACGGACCCATAAGCCAAGGCCAAACTGTACCATTATGATAAGCGACATCGCGATTATAGTCACCAAGATAAGATCCTTTATATTCCGGTTCATCCGGGGAAAGAGTACGTGGACCGAAAACTGTCATCAATTTCTCTTCTGCGACAGATACAATTTTTTTCTGAAGAGATGGAGGAACCATACTGTAATCCAGAGAAACCAAAAAAAGCATGTTAGGACGAACGCTAGCATCGTGGCTATCAATAACATCATATAAATCGTCATATTGTTTGTTGAAACTATGTTTAACCTTTAAGGATAAATCAGAAAATCTATCTTCATAATTGTTTTTCTGTGCAAAAACACTCATTATCCTCAAAGCGTTATACCATAGAGCCTGAATTTCAACAGCTTTTCTATCTCTAGGTGTAACATAATGTTCACCGATTTTGACATCCATCCAGGTTAAACCTGGATCGTGACTGATTAAATAATCGTCATCCATATAAATATTGTAATCAGTTCCTTTTATATAATTATCAATTATTGATGCTAAGCTATCCCAGCTTTCCTCCAGAAAAGATAAATCATTTGTATATTTTAGATATTGGTAAAATCTATCTATAAACCATAAAGAACTGTCAACAGAGTTATAGATTGGCGTTGAATCTTTATCCATAAAGGTATTGGGGATTAAACCATTTCTGATATGGTCTCTAAATTGAGCTAAAATCTGTTTTGCATCGTTGAATCTCCGGGTAGTTAAAGCAAGACCAGGGAGGGATATTAAAGTATCTCTACCCCAATCCGAAAACCAATGATAACCTGCAATAACGGATTTTCCTTTATTTTTTTCAACTAAAAAGTTATCTGCAGATAAAACAAGTTCATTAAACTTGGAAGGAAGATTTGCCTTAGAAACTAAATTTTCTTTATTCTGCCTTTCACGATAGAAAATCCCTGATGGATTATCATATTTATCTTTTTCAAGAGTTAAAATTATGTAATAACATAAGTCTTCTTCAATATCTTTTTTGAAAGTACCTGCTACATAATTGTTCTCTATCCAGGATTCACCTCTTTCATGATCTTTTTTATAAAATGTTTCCTCCCAGAAATCATCTTTTTTATAATCTGCTTCATTTAAAATTATCCTGAGTTGTCTGTCAACATTTTCAAAATAAATCTTTACTTCATCTCGAAGAATTTTACGGTAAAAAAAATCATCTCTTTTTCTACGTAAATCGTAGAAATGCCTTGAATTTATAAATGGCCTATGATTAATAGTAAACTTATCTTCGGTCTTAACGTCATAACGGATTAAGGTAGTGTCTTTACCTTTTTCCATAAAAATGGTTTTTTTAATCTCTATATCATCAACTTTATATGAGAGAGTAGGAAAATAATCAAAGCTAAAGTCACATCTAACATCTTTTAAATCAATCTCTTTACCTTTGGTTATAATGGAGTCATAGATATTTTTGACAAAAAACCATCTTTCAGTAGGAGGATTTAAACTTGATACAAGTAGACCATGAAACTTGCGGGTATTATAGTTTTTTTTAGTTAAAGATGCATACCCACCTAAACCATTTGTTACAATCCATTCTTTCATAACTAGACTGTTTCACCTCACAAATATTTTTTATATATTTCTTCTGTCCGTTGAGCTACTTTTTCCCAACTAAATAATTTTTCAACTCTTTTCCTTCCATTTAAACCGAGTTTTTTACCTTTATCAGAAAAAGATAAAACCTCGTTAATGCCCCAGGCTATATCAGATGGACTTGAACCATCTACATGAAAACCATTTTGTTTTTCTCCTTTAGGTATTACTTGCTCTCGGAAACCATTTGTACCACGAGCACCTACCACTACAGGTTTACTCATAGACATAGCCTCAGTACATACGATTCCAAACGGTTCATATATCGAAGGTAAAACCACAACATCTGATGCAGCATAATGAATAATTCTCTCCTCTTCATCCACAAACTCGTCTCGAAAAATAATATTTTTTCTTACATCTAAATCTTCAGCTAATCTCTTTAAATCATCCAACATGTCACCTATACCGAGGATCAACAGTTTTGTGTCAGGATTTTCATCTAAAACCATCGGCATAGCTTTCACTAATTTATCAATCCCTTTTACGGAAACCAATCGCCCGATAAAAAATAAAAGATTTTCTTTAGGATCAATACCATATCTTTCTTTAAGTTTTCTTATATCATCAATTGAAACATTTTCAATTTTATACTTTTTAGGATCTATGCCATTCCAACATACATTGATTTTTTCAGAAGGAAAACCTAGTTTTTCTAGCTCATCTTTCATAGCATGAGAAACGGTTATTATTCCATCTGCAACTTGTCCTCCCTCAAACTCTATATCTTTAATTATATGCGAACCTCGCCCTAAAGATCTGCCAACCTCAGTTGAATGAATATGAAAAATCAACGGAATATCCAACTCCTTTTTTAATGCGATCCCTGAAAGAACACCGAGCCAATCATGAACATCAACAATGTCAAAAAAAACATTTTTTCTATCTTTAATTCTTTCAATACTTTTTATCGCAGATGTAACATTGTAATTTATTACATCAGAAAAGAAACCAAAATTCGAACCCCATGATTTTAACTCCCTATCGGAAAAGAGATAAAAAACATCATCTAAATCTATTGTTTTAGGACGGTAAACATCTATACCCTTCCAGTCACTATAACTGTCATATTCATTTTCTTTATTTAAAGAATATACAGAAACATTATTTCCCTTCTTTTTTTGTTGTAAAGCAAGTTCAGAAGCAAAAGTACCTAAACCACCGTAGATTAAGGGCGGAAATTCCCAAGTGAAATGAACAATCCTCAAATTGAAACTCTCCTCAAAACCCAAGAAAGGATAAAATAAAAACAGTTCTTAAACCCTTTGTTTTAAATCCTGAAGAATGTTCATATAGTTAATAAATCCTTCATAAGGTCCGTCATAGTGACTGAAATATTTATGGACATTACCATCTTGCAAACCTTTCGTAGAAACATAATATAAATGATCCGAAGTCTGAAGTAACCTCCAAGTATGTAAAAGATTTTCATGTCCTTTATCTTTCAATTTTTCTCCAATATTTTTCAATTCACTAAAACAGGCTTTTTGCATATCATTTCCTAGCCAAGTGGAAACATCACGATCCTCATCAGCCCAAGAGATAGCCCAAGGAACATCAATCTTACCGACTGGCTCATATCTTTCAACCGCCTCGGAAACAGTTACAAAATCCAAGTTATCTTGACTTAAAACCTCATAGGGAAGATGAGATAAAAAATCGAATATACCTGTCTCCATCCATTGATGTTCACCAAATGTCTCATAATCCATGAATAGATTTATCAAATCGCCACTGCAATTCGACATCCAACCTGCATATTTATCCGCAGTTAAAGGATGCCCCTTCCATTGATTAGCTGAAAACCTGAATCCTACATCGTCAGAAAGATTATAATTTCTCATCAAAACCTTTATTTCCGAATCGACAGGATGATATAGAAAATTCGGAGAACGCCAATCAAGAATTTTTTCTGTACCTTCAGTGATAATGCCTTTATACCCCATGTCCTCAACTTTAGAGGCAATACGGTTGTCAAAAATCGCTTCAGTATTCCTAAAAACACGAGGACGATAATTAAAAACCCTTTTCATCATGTTATTATGTAGACGAACTTGATCCTCAAATTCATCCAGCTCTTCATATAGAGATGACAACGAATGATAATAAGTTTCCTCTATTAAATCTACACAACCTGTCTTAAAAAGCCGTTTGAAACTATCTAAAACTTCAGGTAGAAATTTTTCACAGTATTCTACAAAAGTCCCTGTTAAACTAAAAGAGACTTTAAAACTCCCTTCGTACTCGTTGATTAAGTCAAGTAAGAGGTTATTAGTGGGAATATAACATTTTCTCGCTACTTTTTCAAAGATCTCCTTGTTTAGTTGATCATCAAAATAGTTTACATCTTTGCCTTTTTTTCCTTTACCGATATTAAACACGGAAAAACGATCCAAGCGGATGGGTTGATGAACTTCAAAATACATACAAACAGATGTCATATCTCAAGGAACCACCTTTCTGTAAACCTCTTTAGTCTTATCAGCTACCCTATCCCAGGTAAAAAAATCAATTTCATTTTCACCTTTTTTAGTTAAAGTCCTATGCAGTGCATCATATCTCAAAAGTGAAATTATTTTATTGGCCATTTCATCTGTATCCCAAAAATCAACTCTTAAACAATTATTGAAAATTTCAGAAAAACCCGCTGTTTTAGAGGCGATAGTTGGAGTCCCAGCTGATATAGCCTCTAAAGCAGTTATCCCGAAAGGTTCACTGACACTCGGCATAACATATACACTAGAGATACCGTAGATATGATGTACTTCTTCGTCAGTAAGCCGGCCAGTAAAAATAACTTTATCAGCGATATCTAAATCAACTGCTTGATTTATCAAAGAAGGAAGCATGTCACCGGAACCTGCCACTACAAAAGTAGGTGTTTTTTCGTATTCAAGAACCTTTTTAGCTGCTTCTAAAAAGAACTCTACACCCTTTTGAATAGTTAATCTACCTAGAAATAAAACGATATCCTGTTTTTCACCCTTTTTTAACGGATAAACAGCGTTATGTACAACCTCTATCTTATCAGAATCAACTCCATATTTTTCGATACATACACGTTTGGTAAGATGACTTACAGCAATTATCTTATCTGCTTTTTCCATACCCCTTTTTTCAATATCTATAAACCATTGATTTGGATTAATCCAGCCTGAACGATCATATTCAGTAGAATGCACTGAAAGAACAAGAGGTATACCTGTTTGTTCCTTGATTTTTATCCCCGCATCTATAGTTAACCAGTCATGACAATGAACAGCGTCATAGTCTCCTTTCACTTTTGAAACTACTAAATTGTTATATTGATGAACTTTTTCATAGAAATCACCTTGAATTTCTTCGGACTCTGGCCTGTCATAGGGATAGACAGTAGTTTCCCCAACCTCTATAATATTCAGATTTTTTTTCTCACTAGTTGCACCTTTTTTTGTTTTCGGCATATAAAAATCGACTTCCACGTCGTTATCAGATAAACTTCGTGTTAGGCCATAGCAATGAGTAGCTAGGCCACCTGCCTTAAAGGGCGGATATTCCCAACCAATCATTGCAACCTTCATTTCATTCTCCTTCTACAATAAAAAAAAATTTTTTTTGACACAAATTATCTTTAAATCATAGACACTGAATTTCCACTAACTTTTTTAACAAAACGTTCTCCACTTTTTTTAAGGTTGAAAGACATTACTTATTCTTTTTTTCTTTTAAGAAATATTTATCTGAGTTTGTTTTTTTATCTATTTTGTCCTCTCTAGCAAGCCATCCTAGAGCAGAATAGACATCTTTTTCCTCACCATCTATTAACGTTTTTAAAATGGGGACATCGGCTTCTCCCCAAACATCCATAATTTTATATATTTTACCTGCAGTGCCACCAATTTCCTCAGTTAAATTTGTGTTATCTAATCTATAGGTATTGTTTCCTTCTCTAAATATTTTATCCTCACGTGCGAGCCAACCTATACCTGCATAAAATTTTTCTTCAGTTATCTGAGCATCATTTAAAAGATCGTTTTTCTCTAAAGTTCCACTTTCGTTCAACTTTTGCCATATTTTTCCTGCATTCTCTCCAAAAGTTTTTTCTAAACTCCTCATATGCACATCCTCCATCTCGATAACAAAGTGTTTACTACTTTCTATGTAACCCATATATCTATATCACATATAATAAACTTCCTAAAAAATACTAGTCATGTCTAGTCCTAAAACAAGCCAAAAAAGCAGTTGAAAAGAGTTTTAAACATATTTTTTTTAAGTCAATGTTTTCATTAAATTTTTTCTTCTAAAAAAAAATAGAAGAAAAAAAATACTGTATTTTATTTTATCTCTGGATTTTCTAACTTGGAAATATATTTCGCATCGATACGATCAGTTATATAAACATCATTACCTGCTTTATAGATATCTATTCCATCTCCACGGGCTTTTTTTCCATTGATTTTTAGAATTAAAGGATTATCAGTTCGAACACGCCCCGCCTCCAATGCTTTTTCAACAGTACCACTCAAATGAACTTTATTTCTATCTGTAGGATGAAGCCCTCCTTCTACAATGATATCTGCTTCTTCTTCTGTTACAGGATAGTAAAATTCTTCTAGATCAGACTTAGGAAGATCATTCAGATTAACTTCTATAGAATGCCCGTAAGTTGCTCTCACCATCCCCCCGTCAATCTGGTATCTACCTCTAGGATCTGTATATACAAGAGCTTCGATATGATACGGACGAAGCCAATTAAACCCTGATCGCCCTGTGCCAATAGCCTCTATAAGAGAAGAAATATCTACCCATCCTCGGCCGTCCATTTCAACACCCATTTTATCTGGGAAGTGACGTAAGGCACCAGCCATTATTCGGCTTAAAGCACTCATTTCCTTATCATTCATTATAAATTTCCCTTTTTCTCCGCATATAGGACAAGTTTCGTCTCTGTAATATCCGTGTTTTTTACATTTAGCTAACATAACTTATTGAAAAAACTATAATGACAAACTTTACTATAAATTTTTGTATCAAATAGCATATTATGATATTGCAGGTGAAATCGTTGGAAATTGAAGAAGAATATAAAAAATTAGCCGGAGAAAAAGCTGTAGAGCACATCGAAAACGGGATGATAGTAGGCTTAGGAACGGGTACCACAGTCAAATATGCACTTTTAAAAATAGGAGAGCTAGTAAAGGAAGGATTAGATATCAAAGGCATACCTACATCACAACAAACAAAAAAAGTTGCTTTAGAACAAAAAATACCTCTTACTACACTAAATGAAAACCCAAAAATAGATGTAACTATAGATGGAGCAGATGAAGTAGATTCAAATCTAAACTTGATAAAAGGCGGGGGAGGGGCATTAACAAGAGAAAAAATAATTGCTTATCATTCAAAAAAACTGATAATAATAGTAGACGATTCAAAAATTGTTAAAGCACTAGGCATAGATTTTCCGTTGCCCATAGAGGTAGTTAAATTCGGTTGGACATCAACAAAAGAAACATTAGAAAAACTAGGATGTAAAGCAGAAAGAAGAATAGTAATTGCCGAAGAGCCATACATTACAGATAACTCAAACTATGTGATAGACTGCGATTTTAACCGTATAAAAAAACCAGAAGAACTCGAAGAAAAAATCAACTTAATACCGGGAGTCGTAGAAAACGGACTATTTATCGATTTAGCAGATGAAGTCATCGTAGGAGGAAAAGGCGGGATAACGACACTAGAAAAAGAACAAAGAAATTTTTTATAAAAAGAAATAAATCTAAGATTTTTTTCTAATTTTCAAACTGTAAATACCAGGGAGAATCATTGTAGCTGCTATAACCGAAAAAATTGTCATAGCAATAACAACTAAAACAAACTCTTGAAGTGCAGGGGTGTTTGCAAAATAAACTGAGGCTAAGCCAGCTATAGTGGTACAAGCAGCTTCAACCAGGGAAATACCAGTTTTTTCAATAGCTTCACGAGAAGCTATTTTTCTAGATAAACCAGATTCAATCCCTTCCATAACTCGATGGGTTATGTGTATACCATAATCAATACCAATACCTATCATAATAGAAGCGATAGAAATCGTGATAACATTCAAAGAAATACCAAATAAAACTAGAAAACCTGGTTCCCAAATCAATATCAGTATCACTGGAATCATAGTCAAAAAGCCATTAATTGAAGATCTGAAAATTAAAATCATAGTAGCAAGCACTAAAAATAAAGCTATAATCATAGAACGAATTTGTTCTTCAGCTAAACGTTCATTAATAACCACAGTTATCGCATCGTTACCAGTTAGACGCGAAACCTCTCCGCCATAAGGAATCTGAGCGGTTTTAGCTATTTCATTTATTTCCTCGACAATCTCCTTTTTTTCATCCATATTCATATCTACTGGGATAGAAACAGTAACTATAGTTTTCGAAAACTCATCAACTACTATACCTTTCTGTGCGACCTGATCGTATATAATCTGGTCAACACCAACATATTCAGAGAGTTTTTCTATCACATCGTTTCTGCTCAAAATATCACTTATCTCTTTAATTTCGTCGGCAACAGATGAAGTAGTTACACCAAGTTTTTCAATCTCTCTTTGCATATTATAGATAGCATTGATTGTCTCCGGATGAGTAAGACCTTGAGAATCAGTTTCAATTAAAAGAGCATTAAAATTGGTCCCCCCTCCAAAATTATTAGAATATTTCTCTTGGGCCTCTACTTCGGATATGCCTTTAGGCGCCATATCAAAATAGTTTACATCTGTAGTGACTTGAGGTAAGAGTAGAAGTGACATAATAGCGAAGAATATTGCTATTACAATAATACGTGATTTATATTCAACTACAAATTTTGAAAGCTGCTTCCAGGCGGTAATCTGCGTTGTTTTTTCATATTTTAGAATTAAAACTAAACAAGGCACGATGATTATGGCTGTGAGAAAACAGTATAAAATACCGATTGCAGATGCAAATCCAAAAGAGACAATCGGCGGCATACTTGAAACCATTAGGGAACCAAAACCTATCATAGTTGTAACAGTTGTCAAAAGGACAGCTTTACCTGTAGATCCTAGTGTTTTGGTGACACGTTCGACGTTTTCCATTATGGCTTGTTCTTCAGCTAAACGATTCATTAGATGGATAGAATAATCGACACCTAAACCCATCAGTAACGCTACTACGGCAACAGATATAAGCGTCAGTTCAGGTAGAATAACTCCAAGTGTACCGAAAGTTAAAACTAATGAAAAAGCGGGAGGTATAAACGCAATTAATATTCCTTTAATGCTTCTATGGAAAAAGAATAATACTAAAGATAGGAATATCAAGGCTATTGGAAATACCAGTAGAAGCTGTTGCATGTTTTCTTGCTGTACTGATTTTTGCATGGCCGCAGTACCAGTGATAGTCATTTTCGAATATGTTGTACCTCTTTCCTCAACTGCATCCTTTGTTTCATTTAAAACATTTTCAAATTTTACTCCAGGACGCAACTGGATTGTTATCACTGCGTCTCTATAATCTTTTGTATACAATGTGCCTTTTGCTTCGGATAGAGTTGTCCGGCTCATGTATCTGTAAATTAAATTTTTATCGTTAGGAATCTTATTAACACCTGAACCTCCTAAACCCCCTATTTGCTGC
>JAZKSQ010000040.1:0-10829 GCA_036625995.1 Thermoplasmatota archaeon
TCTTCTTTATTTTTTGAATCTGTTTTTTTAACTTCTGATTTATATCGTTCTTCTAAATCATCCACTATTGCTTTTACCGGCTTGATACCGCTTTTATGTGCTGCACGAGAAATTGCATGTGCTCCGGTTGGATTTGTTAAAAGTATCGCGATTAATGCTCCTAATGTATGTATAGATAAGACTGACCCATTTACATCCCCAAAATACCACATCTTGAGACCTAGAAGTATCACAGAAACGGTTATAAAAATCGATCCGAACGTAGTGCATTTAGTTCCAGCATGAAGTCTAGTATATACATCTGGAAAACGTAGAAGACCAATCCCTGCGAGAAAGTTGAAAAAAACACCTATAATAAGTAATATGTATATAATTATCTCAAATATCATTTCAGAATGACCCTCCTTCTAGGTATTTTGCAATAAATAAGGTTGATATATATGACAAAAGCGCGTAAACAATTGCAACATCGATATAAATCACTTCTTTTAATGCTGCACCAAACACTATCATTCCCATTATCACCAATGTGTTAACAGTGTCTAACCCAACAACTCTATCTGGTGAAGTGGGGCCTTTAACAAGTCTGATTAGAGCCATTATAATGGATAACAAAATAGTAAATAGAACTATTAAGTAACTTATTTCAATATCTAAAATCATTCAGATACCCCCTTGATCCATTTTTCAAAATTTCCACAAATGTGTTTACATTCAACTGGCTTTTTCTTCAGTTTTTCTTCATCGACGTTTATCCAATGTATATATAAATCATTTTTATCTTCATCAATGTCAACACTTAAAGTCCCTGGTGTAAGAGTTATAGAGTTTGCTAACATAGTGACCCCCAAGTCTGACTTTAGATCTGGGGATATTTTTACAATACCTGGATTTATTTTGCCAGTGATAACTCTGTATGCAACATCCAAATTGGCTTTTGCCATACCTATAAAAAAGGGACCTATTAAATATCCAATAAATTTAATCCATCTAATAGGATTCAACATACGATAATTCTCCTTTATGAAAACATTCCGTGATATATATCCTGCAATTAATGAAAGAACTAAGCCGACGATCATTTCCGGCAGGCTCCAAAGACCTAAAATGCTTGAAGATTCTGTGGCGCTACCTGTAGTCAATAACAGGTAAGCAATAAAGCATATTATTGTGGTTACAATAAATGATATCATGTCTGGCCTCCAATTTTTAATTTATTTTCTGGCCAATGTAATCAACTGGGTTTTTAAAAGGTTATTGCTTTATATCTCAAAAAACCCTGATTGTTCTTACATGCAAAAGAGTATTATATCCATGACACGATTTTAAATATATATTTCATTTCCAATATAGAAATAGATACTCCTTGGAGGATATTAAGAGTTTAAATGAATGTTGAACTTATTGGTTATTCACCAAATGCTGAAAAAATCCCTGCGATGGCCGCAAAATTAACACATAGTAAGACAGAACCCGAAAGATTAAAAGAAACTTCAAAAGAAGAATTAAACAAAATATTGAAGCATGTTCTAAAAAGAGGCCATACTAGTATAGTAGAACATACATGTTTTACTTTTGCGATAAGTAATGTAAGTAGATCTTTAACCCATCAATTAGTAAGACATAGAATAGCCAGTTTTGCACAGCAAAGCCAGCGATATGTTAATCTGGAAGAAGCTAACTATGTCACTCCCCCGTCAATCAAAAAAAATGAGAAAGCCAAAAAGAAGTATGATAGAATAATTCGAAATATTTGGAAAGAATACAATAAACTTTTGGATATGGGAATCCCTGCAGAGGACTCACGTTTTGTTTTACCTAATTCAACCTGTTCAAATATTATTGTGACAATGAACGCTAGATCATTGCTTAATTTTTTTGAACTCCGTTGTTGTCTACATGCACAATGGGAAATAAGAAAGTTAGCTAATAAAATGCTTGAAAAAGTGAAAAGGGTAGCGCCTATAATCTTTAAAAATGCAGGCCCTCCATGTAAAACTAAAAATATTTGTCCAGAAAATAATAAAGATTGTCCTCTGTATCCCAAGGAGAAATCAAAAAAATGAGGCCTTATACAATTATCAACTGCGCAATGTCTGCCGATGGAAAAATTGCTCTACCAGATAAAAAACCCTTACGTATTTCAGGTGACAAAGACATAGAACGAATGTACAATCTTCGAAACAAATCTGACGGTATACTTGTTGGAATAAATACAATAATTAATGACAACCCAAAATTGACGGTAAAAGAAAAATACGTCAAAAAAGTAAGTAATCCAACTAGGATTGTTTTAGATACAAAAGGTAGAATTCCAGAGAACTCACTGGTTTTAAACAAAACTGCAAAAACATTTATTATAACTTCAAAAAAATGCAGAGACAGAACATTTGGAGAAAATATTGAAATCATAAAATGTTCAACAGATGCATATGGTAAGATTAATCTTGAAGAACTAACACAGCTTCTTTATAAGAAAGACATTAAAAAGCTTATGGTAGAGGGGGGCGGAACAGTAATTTGGAATTTTTTAAAACAAAAACTTGTAGATGAAATTTATACATATATAGCCCCGTTTGTAATTGGAGGTAAAAGTTCTCCTACTATGTCAGAGGACGAGGGAGCAAATAATATAAACGATCTAATAAATCTAAAATTAAAGTCCGTAAAAAAAGTTGATCAAGGAATCCTAGTACATTATGTACCCCAGAAATGATTACAAATTTTTATGTGACCAAATGCTTGGAACATTAGCCAAATGGCTAAGGCTTTTAGGTTTTAACACATCTTACATAAAATCAGGAATAGAAGATGACTTTTTGTTAAAAATCGCAAAAGAGGAAAAAAGAATTCTAGTTACAAGAGACTTAGAACTCAGTTTTAGAGCAAAAAGAAAGAATATAGATGTAATACATATAAAAAAGACGGATACTGAAAGTCAATTACTAAAGGTTTTGAAAGATAAATCTATTAAAAAGAAATCAATCTTTTCCAGGTGTACCATTTGTAATACGAGTGTTGAAAAAATAGAAAAGGAGCAAATAAGTGAAGACGTACCTGATAGGGTTTTTAATAACAACAAAAATTTTTGGATTTGCCCTAAATGTGAAAAGATATACTGGCAAGGAACCCATTGTGATATGATACTAAAAAAGGTTGAAAAGATAAACAAAAAGCTATTGAAACAAAATCTTTAGATCATTTTAACCATTTGAGCATGTGGCACTCCTTTTATCTTAATAACATTTTCGGGGTCGATTATCCCAATTTTAATCGCATACTTTACTGTTTCCTCACCTACGAGATTGGCGATTGTAGCTTCTTTTAAATAAAGTTCAAATTTCTTTTTGTTGACTCTCATTCCATCATAAAACTTCCTTGAAACATTAATTTTAAATCTGCCTTCCTTGAATTTTTTTCCAATAAGATCTTCATCACAAGCACTTATTAACAAGTCTTCTCCTTGCTTATATTTTTTTATACTTATCATAAGCTTCATACTCTACTTTTTGTTTATTTTAAGTTTATCTGACCTCATGGCTTATATTAGTTTCGAAAAATAAAAAAATCTTATGTGTTTATTTACTTATTTTTTGGTTTTAACCGTAATCCTAAAAACTAATAACTCAATACGTAATTGTTAAAAATTGATGGGATATTACTTTCCAAAAAAACCGGGTTTTTTTGTGGTAACGAAAAAATGAATGAAATCATTAAATCATTTTCAGAACATGGTACATTTGTACAGCCGAAGACATTAGACTATATCTTATCCAAAAAAAATCCGGAAAAATTTACAAGTTATATTACAAAAAGACTAAAAGAATATCCTCTCGTCTTAACGATAGAACATATAAAGGATCTTGAGGAAGTAAAAAATGAGGGAAATCTCACAAAAAGAATTGTAGATACTATTGACGACAAAACAGAGATAAATACATTACAGAAAAAGAGTGAAAAAGAGAGTAGGAAACCAAAAACAGAGTCTGAAAAAAAAGAGGGGATAAATAAGGGGAAAACAAGCTTTAATCAGAAAGTAAAAAGATGGAAACCTAAATCAAAGGAATATGATTCAGAGATAGAGATAATTAAAGATGTATCTGGCAAAAGTACCTGTGAAGGAGAAACAAGAGATTTCGCAAAACTATTTCAAAATAGATATAAAACCCTTAGAAAAATAATTCAAAGACAAAGAAGGGAAATGGCAAACATCATCCCTATCAAAAGAATTAATAGAGGGACTTCACAAGAGGTCCAAATAGCAGGATTAGTAAAAGAGGTTAGAAATACCAAAAATGGACACAGGTTGATTGGGATTGAGGATGACACAGGTGAAGCCATATGTATATGTTTAAAAAATGATAAAGAAGTTTTTGAGATTTCTCAAAACGTTGTCCTAGATGAGGTAGTCGGTATAAAAGGAAAACTAAGTAAAAAAGGAGATCTTATACTGATAAAAAACATTGTTTTTCCAGATATAAGTATCCAAAACCAAACCAACGCATCTTCCGTTCCTGTATGCGCAGCTTTTCTCTCTGATATACATATAGGGAGTAAAAAATTTCTTGCAGATGAATGGAAATCATTCATAAAATGGATTAATGGTAAGTTAGGTAATTCAAGGCAAAGAGAAGTAGCTAGCAGAATTAAATATTTAGTATTACCTGGAGATCTTGTTGACGGGATAGGTATCTATCCTAACCAAGAGAAAGAGCTTTCTATAAAAGACATATACAAACAGTATGAAGAGTTAGCTAGACAGCTGGAATGTATACCAGATCATATATCCCTGATTATGCAGCCAGGAAATCATGATGCAGTAAGACCAGCAGAACCTCAACCTACTTTCGACAAAGAAATACAAGAATTATTCTCTGGGAAAGATATAACATTTGTAGGAAATCCATGTAACTTTTCTTTACATGGGGTAGAGATTTTATCATACCATGGGCAGAGTCTTTTAGATTTCTCTACTAATATACAAAAACTCAAATACAATGAACCGGTAAAAATAATGCGCCAGATGTTGAAAAAACATCATTTGGCACCAATATATGGAGGGCATACTCCTATTGCACCTGAACATCATGATTACATGGTAATAGAAAATGAGCCGGATATATTTGTAACTGGGCACGTACATCTATCTACAATAGACGAATATCGAGGTATTACTTTAATAAATGCATCTAGCTGGCAGGATCAAACCGAATACCAAAAAATGAAAAACTTTGTACCTGACCCAGCTAAACTACCTATTGCAGATCTGAAAAATAATAATGTAACAATGATGGATTTTAACAGAAAAAAAACTTAAAACTAAAAAAAATAAGATGGGGTAGAAATAAAAATCATGGACGGGGAGTTGACAAATACAATAGCAGCTAGTACCGAAATAAAAAATTATTTTGAAAAATTACAAAATAGAATTGATGAAGAATATAAAATCGCAACGGAAGCCAGAAAAAAAGGTCTTGACCCGGAAAAAAAAGTTGAGATACCTCAGGCTCTCGACTTGGCAGCAAGGGTAGAAGAGTTGGTTGGTCCAAAAGGCGTTGCTCCTGAAATTAGAGAAGTAACTAAAAAAATTGGAAACAGGGAAAAAGTTTCTTTAGAAATAGCTAAAAAAATTGCTGGTGGAAATGAAGATAAGTTTAAATCAGCGGAAGAGGCTTTAGATCAAGCTGTAAGGACCAGTCTGGCAATATTAACAGAAGGAGTACTTGTTGCACCTTTAGAAGGAATTGCAGCCGTAAAAATAGGTAAAAATACAGACGGGACAGACTATGTTGATCTACATTTTTCAGGTCCAATAAGAAGTGCAGGCGGAACAGGGCAGGCCATGAGTGTTTTAATAGCTGATGTTGTCAGAAGGGAGCTAAATATAGATAAGTATAAACCGACTAAAGGCGAAATTGAACGATATAAAGAGGAAATACCAGCCTATAGAAGCGCGCAAAGTCTGCAATATACCCCCAAAGCAGATGAAATTGCAAATATAGTAAAAAATTGCCCTGTTTGTATAAACGGAGAAGGTACAGTACAAGAAGAAGTAACAGGATACAGAGATTTGCCAAGAGTTGAAACAAATAGACTCAGAGGGGGTGCTTGTCTAGTATTAGCCGAAGGATTATGTCTAAAAGCTCCAAAAATACTAAAACACGTCAACAACCTAAAATTGAAAGAATGGGGGTTTTTAAACTCATTAATAACGAAAAATAAAAAAGATGATGAAATAAAAGAAGATAAAAAACCTAAAATACTGCCTTCAAAAAAATATATCGGCGAAGTCATCGCAGGTAGACCCGTGTTTTCCCATCCATCTAGAAAAGGAGGATTAAGACTCCGATATGGAAGAGCTAGAACAGCAGGTTTAGCGTCTACAGCCATAAACCCAGCGACAATGTATGTAGTAGATGAATTTATAGCGGTAGGTACGCAAATAAAGACTGAAAGACCAGGAAAGGCGACCATAGGTACCCCCTGTGATACTATAGAAGGCCCTATAGTTCTACTTGAAAACAGAGATCTCAAACAATTTAAAAACCCAGAAAAACTAAAAAAAACCAATATCAAAAAAATAATTGATTTAGGTGAAATACTAGTTCCTTTTGGAGAGTTTGCAGAAAACAATGCCTTGCTACCTGAAGCCGCCTATAGCTATGAATGGTGGATACAAGACCTCGGTGAAAAACTCAATATAAAACCAGAAAAATATAGCTATGAAGATATTAAAAATATAGACAAAAAAATACAGGAAATAATTAGTGATAAATTAAATAAAAAAATAAATTTGAAGAAACCAACTGTTTTTCAAGCATTTGAAATTTCAGAAAAATACAATATTCCTCTACATCCATATTACAATCTTTTTTGGCATGACATAGATTCTAAAAAAGTCATAGATCTTTCAAACTTCATTTTAGAAAAAGGACAAATAGATGGTAATAATAAACTAATTCTTCCCGATAATAAAAAAATAAAAGACATCCTGGTAGAACTATGTGCATTACATAAACACAAAAATGAAAAAATTAAGCTAAAAAGATATGGCTACCCGTTAATTAGATGCTGTGGGTTAGAAATAAAAGAAAAGAAAATATGTAAAAGCCCTAGATATAAAATAATTGAAGATAAAAAAGATATCGATAAAAATGAAAGCATATCGTTAGTATCAGGTCTTGCGGGAATAAAGATAAGGAAAAAGTCGCCGTATCGAATAGGTTCTAGGATGGCGAGACCTGAAAAAGCCGCGGCTAGACAAATGCGTCCGCCCCCACATGTTTTGTTCCCAGTAGGGCAATATGGGGGAAATCAACGTCTTCTTGGAAAAGCTGAGCAAAAAGGCAAAATAGAGGTAGAAATTGGAACTCGCATTTGTCCTAAATGCAAGAATGAAACCTATTCATTTTTTTGCGAATGCGGAACACATACTGAAATTACAGATCGAAGCAGAGTGAAAACATATGAAATAAATTTAGCAAATGAAATGAATAAGGCCAAAAAAGGAATAAAAGAAAGGAAACTACCTGAAAAAATAAAGGGAGTTGTAGGGCTACTTTCAAAAAATAAAACACCTGAACCAATTGAGAAAGGAATATTAAGAGCAAAACATGATTTATCAGTTTTTAAGGATGGTACAATACGTTTCGATATGACTGATGCACCTCTAACCCATTTCAGACCTAGAGAGATTGATGTTTCTTTAAAGGAATTAAAAAAACTGGGATACACCAAAGATATCGAAGGGAAAAAACTGGTAAACCAACAACAAATTTGTGAACTAAAAGTGCAAGATGTAATAATTTCTAAATCTTGTGCAAAGTATTTCTTGAGGGTAGCAAGATTTATCGATGATCTATTGGAAAAATTCTATGGAATGAAAAAATTCTATAACATAAAATCTTACAAAGATTTAGTGGGGCATCTTACAGTTGGGTTGGCACCTCATACCTCTGGAGGAGCATTATCAAGGATAATAGGTTTTACAGATGCGCAGGTATGTTATGCACATCCCTATTATCATGCAACGAAAAGAAGAAATGCAGATGGGGATGAAGATGGCTTGATGCTGCTAATGGATGCTCTATTAAACTTTTCACATGCTTATATACCTGATAAAAGAGGGGGAAAAATGGATCTCCCTTTGATATTGACTACCCGTATAGATCCTGCAGAGGTAGACAAAGAAGCCCATAATCTTGATACTTTAGCAAGGTATCCCTTAGAGTTTTATCATGCGACTTTGAATCATGAGCATCCTAAAAAGATAGAATCTAAAATGGGATTAGTATCTTCCAGGATAGGTAAAGAGGAACAATATGAAAAAATGTATTTTACACATGATACCAACAATATCTCTATGGGGCCAAAAATGTCCAGATATAAATCGTTAAAATCGATGATGGATAAAATGAACTCTCAATTGGACCTAGCCGCGAAAATTAGGGCTGTAGATACAGCTGATGTAGCATATAAAGTAATTCAGAGGCATTTTCTTCCTGATATAATCGGTAATTTCAGAGCCTTTAGCAAACAGTCAGTTCGTTGTCCTAAGTGTAATAAAACCTATCGTAGAATCCCTCTTAAAGGTGTTTGTCCTCTTTGCAATGGTGATTTAACTCTAACAATACATGAAAATTCAGTAAAGAAATATTTGGAGATATCAAAAGAAATTGCAGAAAGATACCATATCTCTTCATATGCATGTCAAAGAATTAATCTGCTTGAGAAATCAATTAACTCTCTTTTTACAAACGATAAAGTGAAAAAAACAAAGCTAAGCGACTTCTTATAAAAAAATGGCACAACTTTCATATAGTATTAAATAAATTATTCCAAAGATTAGCGGAACAGGAAAGTAAAAAATATGGTAGAGGATAAATTACGTCAAATAAGCAAAAAAACTTGGTATAGATGGTCACTCTACATAAATATTGTATTGTTCTTCATAATAGCAATTTCTTTATATTTCCTCATAGTAGATTCCTATCAGGCTGGAAAGCTAGCTCAGGGTGGAGGAGACGCTCTATCGCAACAATGGCTTTATATAGCCCGAGACATAGCTTTTGTATCGATATCACTTGCCTTGGTGTTCTTTCAGTTTTTTAGAAATCTACTAACCATAATCCGTAGATCTCTATAAAAAAACTTAATAAAGAAGGTTTTTTTAGATAATATAGCATCCATTCTATTTAGAATTGGATATTTTGGCGATAGGTGTAGAATAGGCTGGGGAGACAGGCGTCCCCTGTAACCGGAAATCGTCTATATGCCGGAGTTGAAACCTAAGGGCGATGTAACGGACGTCTTTTGTCCTATCCCGCCGACAATGATACCCTGTCCTTCGGGATCAGAGTTGATGGTTCAATATAACCGGAGGGTTATATGGCCATCTTGATTGCGGAAATCGGGTCAGGCACGGAAGTGAGCAGCCTCACCGCAAACTGCTGATGCTCGAAGGATAGCAGGGTTGAGAAGGCAGATAGAGTACAATGGATGTTACGTGCATCCACCAAAGGTGTTTCTACACCCGCTAAAAAAATGTTAAATACTTTATTTATAATAAGTAAAACCGAGTCAAATATACAAAAAAAACTTTAAAGAAAGTATAGGGGAGGAAAAAAAACGCCGAGATTATTAAAAGATGAAGACCTGGTTGGACAATGGCAAGACTTCTTTGAAGAGAAATGCAAATCAGAAATCGAAACTGTAGCTTTAGAATATCCAGAAAAGAGAAGTTTACTCATCGATTATTGGGAAATCGATAAGGTAAACCCTGAACTAGCTGAAATGCTGTTAAACAACCCTTATAAACTAATTTTTAATGCTGAAGAAGCTCTTAAAAAAATTGAAGCTGCTGCCGTTGAACAAAAATTAGAATTACACTTTCGTATATATAACATTCCCGATGAAAACAAAATAATTATTCGTAATATACGCTCAAATCATCTCGGTAAATTAATGGCTATAGAGGGTCTAGTTAAAAAAAGAACTGAAGTGCGTCCAAAATTAAAAGTTGGTGCTTTTCAATGCCAAAAATGCGGTGCTGTCATACGGGTCGAACAGGAAGAAGAAATATTAAAAGAACCAGCAGAATGTTATGAAGATCAGGGAGGCTGTGGAAGAGTTTCAAACTTTAAACTCCTAGCCCATCTATCTGAATTTATTGACTCTCAAAAGATTGAAATACAGGAAAACCCTGAAGGGCTGAGAGGAGGAGCTCAACCTGAAAGGATAAGTGTCTATCTAGAAGACGACCTAGTCGGGGAAATACAACCAGGAGACAGGATAGTAGTAAATGGAATACTTCACTCAATGCAACGAAGAAGAGGTACCTATAGACTGACAGCTTTCGATAAAACAATGGATGGAATAAGTGTAGAAAGTCAAGAATTTGCTTTTGAAGAAGTTGAAATAAGTGAAGAAGATGAAGAAGAAATAGTGAAAGTAAGTCAGGATCCCGACATTTATGAGAAAATGAAAAAAAGTATTGCACCAACTATATATGGAATGGACATAGAAAAAGAAGCTATGATTCTGCAGCTTTTCGGTGGCCTTACAAAAGAAATGCCTGATGGAACTCATATAAGGGGAGATATACATACTTTATTGATTGGAGATCCGGGTACTGCTAAGTCTCAAATATTGAACTATATGTCAAAACTTGCGCCACGTAGTGTTTATGCGTCTGGTAAAGCTTCGTCAGCTGCTGGTTTAACAGCCGCAGCTGTCAGAGATGAATTTGGTGAGGGAAGATGGACTCTTGAGGCAGGTGCACTGGTACAAGCTGATATGGGTATAGCCTGTATTGACGAAATAGATAAAAT
>JAZKSQ010000041.1:0-10713 GCA_036625995.1 Thermoplasmatota archaeon
GCTTTCAAAATTCAAATTCAAACCGGTAGTTACTAGCTCAGACAAAGGTGATATAAATATTTCAAAAACCTGGATAGTCAACTCAGATCATGATACAATAACCCACCAAATTGTAAATGCCACAGCAGAAATACAAGAATCAGAAAACGGAGAACAAAATCAACTACCAACAGCTAAAATAACAGTAAGCTCACAATACGAAGCCATTAATACAATAATAGATTTCAACGCATCACAAAGCACTGATCCAGACGGAACAATAGACAAATACCATTGGGATTTCGGAGACGGATCTACAGTAGACACAAAACAAGCAAAACATTCCTATAAAAAAACAGGTCAACATACAGTAACACTAACAGTAACAGACAACAAACAAGCACAAAACCAAGACCAAATAAATATAACTATAACAAGACCCAACAATCCACCTACAAAACCCGCGATAAACGGTCCAAATACAGGCCATAAAAACACAGAATATACATTCAACATTACCTCAACAGATGCAGACGAAGACCCTATCAAATATACTATCCTATGGGGCGACGGAAGTCAGGAAAACACCATATTTCTAAAAAACAATACAAACATTGAAAAAAAACATCAATGGAACCAACCTGGACATTATACAATAAAAATAACAGCATATGACAACATAACACAATCACCGCAAAAACAACATGAGATACTAATCGATTCTCACAAAATTGAAAACATCGGATACCTAATAGATGAAAACGAAGATGGAACATACGACCTCTTCCAAAACATCAACGAAAATATCTCTAAAACCAATGTAGACCAAATAGAAAAACAATATCTGATAGATACAGATGCAGACCAAAAATGGGACTACAAATATAATTTAAACCAACAAAAATTAACTGAATACCAAACAGATACAACAAATGAAGAAAACAACGACCTGTTACTCTACCTAGGAATAGCATTTCTAATCATAATAACAATAATCATACTATCAGCAGTTTACATCAAAAGAAAATAAAAAAACAACACATACATTTTTTTTAAAAAACCTTTATACTCCAAAAAAAGATTAACTAAAAAAAAATAAAAAAACAGTTTTTTTATAAACAATTAAAAAAAACGTTTTCGGTTGGTGTCGAAAAAAAATTTGATAGAAAACTTGGAAAAACCCACGGCGGAAAAAGCATACCAATTCATAAAAGAAAAACACGACTCAATCCCAGATAAAACAATGCTAATAGTAATCGGAAGATGCATGGTAGACTACCATGGAAGAGCACGATCCTTTTTAGACTGGGGAGAAAGAATAATAATGATAAAACAAGACCAAACACTTTTAGTACATCAGCCTACAATGAGAGAGCCAGTCAACTGGCAGCCGTCAGACTCCATCACAGAAATCAAAATAATAGACAACAAACTTACACTAAAATCCAGAAGGAATAACCCCCCTGAAAAAATGGATATAATATTTAAAAAAATAAAACAGGTCACAGTGACATCTCTTTCAGATAAAGCTGAACTAGTAATCTCCGGTATGGAAGCTGATGTAGTAAACGAGATAGTAAAAAACCCGGAGATGGTAGAAGAAGGACTAAGAATCTGTCAAAGAGAAAAACCAGTAGAATCAGGGATGATAGATTTATTCTGCTATGATAAAGAACATACACCTGTTATAATCGAAGTTAAAAGAAGCCTAGCTAACATCAGCGCTGTACATCAACTAAGAATGTATGTAAAAGATATGAAAAAAAACTCGGAACAAGCAGAGATAAGAGGAATGCTATGCGCACCTCATATACCAGATATGGTTAAAAATCTTTTATCAGACTACAACCTTGAATGGAAAGAAGTAGAAAGAAAAGTGTTTCTCCCTGATGATTATCAAAAAACACTAAAAGACTTCAAAAAATAAAAAAATATTAATGATTAATAGTTTTTTTTATTCTGATTTTTTCTTTTTAACCTCACGAGCAGGAACACCAGCATATACACGGTTTTTTTTAAGCCTTTGATCTTTTAAAACCAAACTCCTAGCACCAATGGTAACATTATCCTCAACTACTGCACCAGGGAAAATAAAAACCTCAGAACCAATAATACAATCATCACCAATCTTAACCGGCCTCAACTCTACTTTTTCCTCGATACTATGACAAGTAATCTTAACAGAACCACCAATCAAAGTCTGTTCACCAATCTCAGTAAGATAAGGATCGAAAAACGTCTCAGTACCTGGGATAAGACTAGAACTACCGATCTTAAGACCAGCTAAACGATGTAAAATAAGACGTAGAGGAAGCAACTTAAAAACCCCCAGAAGCTTCAACGGAGGACGATACAAACCTGTATGAAGAGCCATCATAAAAAAATTCTTATCCTTAACAGAAACATCATAAACACCTTCATCACATCGAACCCTAAGCAACTTCAGAAAAACACCAGGTATAATAGTATGACATACAATAAAAAAGAAAAAATCACCTAAAATAAAAAAAGACAACAGCAACCAATGCAAAGGACTAGAAAGATTAAAAAAAGGAAAAACCAAAAAAAACAAAGATAAAGGAAAAAAAACACTTAAAGAAAAAGCAGTAAAAGGAACAAAAAAAACCAAAAAAAGTCTAAACAAAGAAATACCAGAAAGATCCCATTTTTTCATACCGTCCCTATATGATTCCCTAGACATAAACAAAACAACTCAAAATTCAATAATAAAACAAAGAATTAATAAAAATTATTTATTTTTTTTCAAAACGAAGGTTTACCCCACAATCTAAAAACAAAAAACAAAACAAACGAAATAAGAGACATAGCAGCAAAAACCAACAAAGTATCTAAAAGATTCCAACCCCAAAGCACAGGAGCATTAACCAAAATCATACCACTCAAAATAAAAGGAGCAGCAAAAATACTAGTAAGACCTAAATCAACAGCCGCTGAAGTCCTAAACTCAGGATCCAAAATACGAACCAACAAAAGACCACTAGGTAGAGTACCGGTAACCGTACCAAAAATGCCAGCCACACGCTCAATAGCAAAACGATCCCAAATATGCTTTCCGATATAAACAACTACAAACAAAGTAACTACACCCGCCGTAATCGAAATACTCAAAATAGGTAAAAGAAACTTCCAGACGATAGCCAACTCAATAGCCGTAATTGTAGCAACCAACAAAAAGTCAACTGACCATCCAGTAATCCTTTTTTGGATATTTCTATCAATTATATAGCCAAAACCCAGTTTGTTCATAAACCATCTAATAAAAAAGGCAATGACTAAACCAAAAAAGAAAAAGAAACCCCAAAATGTCTTAGCAAGATCAGGGGGTAAATATCCAGTAAGTATCCTTACAAGACCGAAAGTTAAAACAAAAATCAATCCCACAAGACCGGCATGAAAAGAAAGAACGTCAACATTAGCAGGATGAGTAGTTTCCCGGCCGCCTACAGGTTTTTCATCAGCACGGGATTTAAAACCTTTTAAAAAATCCAAAGGAAGCTCTTTTTTAGCCTCAGAGGCCAAACCTTTTCTGATGGCCCAGTTAACCAAGGAAACACCGATAAAAAAAGCAAAAAAGAAACCAATCGCCGCAAAAGCTAGACCTACAGTCGTAGAATGTATATAAGCACCACCTGCAATCTGTTCCCAACTTTGACCAAGAGATAAAGCCTGACCAGGCCCTTCAGTAAAACCCAGAGATGTCAAAAAACCAAAAGTAGAAAAAAGATTAAAACCAAAGAAAACAAAAACAATAGTCATAAGTCCACCTAACACAGCCTGCATAGGAAAAACAACACCCTGCATAAGACCCATACCTAAAGGTCCACGTATTTTTTCTATACCTTTAACACCCTTCTTCATATTTTTAACTGGCGGTGTTAAACCTACAGATATAAACGAAACATTAAAAAGATGATAAATCAAAGTCTGAAGCAGATCACTAGACATCATCGGAAGAAGTCCAAGGTTACGAAGAATCATTGCAATAAATCCACCTATCAGACAACTAGGGATTAAATACCGTTGGAAAAAACCTATTTTAGATCTAAACAACATTCCCACTAAAAGAAAAATCCCTAAACCTGCAAAAACAATAAAACTTTCAAAAGGAAATGTAGGTTCCATAACATAACTCACTCAAAAAACATCTAAACTTTTCAATCTTTTTCTAACAGTAAAAAACGTATTACTTATCTCCTCTCCCTGAAGCAATCTACCTAAAAACAACTCAGGAGGAACACATCCTTCAGGAGCTTGAACCCCAGGGGAATCAATTTGATCTTCAACTATCATCTCAGCACCAATAGCAGCCGGAGTAGCAGTAGCTTCTTTCATCCTAGAAGTACCTACAAACTCATACATCATAGGCTCAGACTCTTTTTCACCTGAAACTCTAACCATGACAGAAGCACCGGTCGGTACATCACTATGTTTTTCCTGAATTTCTTTAGTAATGCTCCCTATATAACTAGCTAAAAAGTCAACAGGTTTAATTTTATTACCAAAAACATCTACATGGGGCTCCTCCTTATTTAAACCCAATTCTTTAATATTCAAGAGAGCTTCTCTAAACTCATCAGGGAAAAAAGTTCCTTTACAACAAACATTTTCTAGCCCATCGATATATCTAGGTAGGGTTACACTTTCAGGATGTCCAAAATAGTAGACAGGTACTTGACCGAAAGGATCCGGGAAATTAACATATTCTTCCCCATCTAAAAGCCCTTGAACCTTTTTTAAACGCCCGTTTTTGAATATAGGGATATTTCCAATCCAACAATGCATCATGTGATAGGGGATAGCTGCACCTGCTTCTTCTTTAATTCCACGGACAACAAATATCTTAATATCTTTAACTGAGTCAAGGTTTTTTGCAGCCAGGGAAGCAATTATATTTGTGGTCCCCGGGCTTGCCCCTAGACCTACAATACTTGTTATACCGGCATCCTTGGCCTTTTTATCATATTCATCTATCAAAGTTTCAGTCATATCATAATCATCGCAGATATCTACGATATCAACGGAACTTTCAATCGCTGCTTCCATAATAGGAGGAGCAAATTTATAGAAAGGGCCTATACAATTAACTGCCACATCGGCATCCTTTAAAACTTTAGAAACCTTTTTTTTATCTGAAGCATCTAAAAAAACATAATCTGTATTTTGATATTTTTCACTCAGTTTTTTCCCTGCTTCTTTATTGATATCAGCTATAGTTACATCTGAAAAAACTTCGCTTTTAGAAAGATAGTCAACTACGAAACTTCCTTCTACACCGGCTCCGCCTAAAACTACTGATTTCATAATATAACCAAAAAAATAGAATATAAATCCATAATAAAAACGTTATCAATGAAAAAAAAATAGAATATTGGTAAAAAAAATTATTTTTTTTAATAGTTATGTTGCATTTCTAATTTTACGTCTTAAAATTTTACCTACAGAGGATCTAGGAAGCTCGTCCCAATACTCTATTAGTTTAGGGACCTTGTATGGAGCTAAAAACTTTTTACAATATTTACGTACCTCTTTCAAATTCAGTTCTTTACCTTTCTTACTTTTTACAAGAACTGCTTTAATTTTAGTTCCCATATCAGTGAAATGCGGTATGACAGCGGCTTCACTAATCAAAGGATGTGACAACAAAATTTCTTCAACCTCGTTAGGCCATACTTTAAAACCTGAAACAATTATCATGTCTTTTAAACGATCGATTATTTTAAAATAGCCTTTTTTGTTTACCACTGCCACGTCACCAGTTTTAAGCCATCCATCTTTTAAAGAAGACTCTGTTTCTTCCTTATTGTTCCAATAACCTTTCATGATTCCTGGTCCTTTAACCCAGAGTTCACCAGGTTTGTCTTTTTCTGTAATCGTTTCTTTTGTATTTGTATCTACGATTTTTGCTTTGGTGTTAGGGATGGTTAGACCGATAGATCCAGTTTTTCTATATTTTTCATTTGGAGGGTTTATATGAGTTACAGGTGATGCCTCTGTTAGGCCATATCCTTCTACTAAAAGACAATTTGTTTTTTTCTCAAATATATCTACGGTTTCTTTAGGTAGACTTTCTCCACCTGCAATACATAAATGTAAAGAAGATACGTCGTAGTTTGGGAGTTTTTTATGTTGTGCAAATTTCCTGAAAAATACTGGTACAGCGTTTAGAAAATGTATCCCGTATTTGTCGATTACTCTCATTATTTCTTCTAGTTTTCGTGGGTCTGGTACCAGGTATATTGTTGCTCCTTCACTTATTGGCCATAAAAAAGAGGATGTAAATCCAAATATATGTGAATAAGGCAGTACCCCGGCGACTTTTAATTGTTCTTTTGGTAAGGATTTCAACATGGTTTTCCAGAATTGAATTGTAACAGCTTGAGAAACTAAGTTATGATGTGTTAGCATGGCTCCTTTGGGTTTACCGGTGGTTCCTCCAGTATATTGTAGGATTGCTACATCTTCTTTAGGGTTAATTTTTCTTTCAATTTTTTTGTTTTTTCCTTTCTTCAATAGGTTTTTGTAGCTAATTGTTCCATCTATTTTTGGGTTTTTATGGATAGAAATTAGTTTGAATAAATATTTTTTTAAAGATGGTAATTCTTCAGATACAGATGCAACGATTATGTTTTTTACGTTTATTTCTTCTTGTATAGTTTTTATTTTTTTTGTGAATAAATCTAAAGTGAGTAAAATTTTGGGTTTACTGTCTTTTAATCTGTTGGCTATTTCTCTTGGGGAGTACATTGGGTTGAGTGCTGAAAATATTGCTCCAATTGATTGAGCGGCAAAAAAAGCCGTTACGAGTTGCGGGCAGTTAGGCATTAGAACTGCTATCCTGTCTCCTTTTTTTATCCCCATTTTTTTGAATGCATTACCCAGTTTATTTATTTCTTCTTCTAATTCCCCGTAGGTTTTAAATTTTCCTTTAAAAAAAAGAGCGTTTTTATCTTCATTTTCCTTTGCCTTTTTTCTGAAGAGTTCTATGAGACTTACTTCAGGTATTTTAAGAGAAGAAGGGATAGATAAATCTGATTCTTTAGGTGAACTCATGATGTATCAGTACCAATTTTAATATTAAATTTAATCACATATAAAATTTGCTGTATAAAAAAATACTGCCCCAGCTCTAATATAACTATCGTTAAATTATAATGCTTTTATATTTACAATATAATATACCTACCAAATATCACAATTTTTATTCTAGATTTTGAAAAAACCAAAAAACAATATAAAACAATAGCTATTAACATCCGACCAATAAATAAAAATGTTCACATATAAACAAAAAAATGTAGATAATAAAACATAATATCCAAAAAATGGGATGCAAAATAAATGAAAAAAATACACAACTACGAAATAGACCCATTCAACGTAACTTTTGAACCATTAGCAGGATCAACATTCACCAACCTAATAAGACTGATAGCACAAAACCATTTCAAAATAGATCCCATAGGCATACCAAGAATACTCTACTCAGCAACATTAAGCCTGGCATTATCACCACTAAACATTTACGAAAAAAAATGGTTCGAAAAAAAAGAACAAAACATCAAAATCGAAAACCCCCCTATATTCATAATAGGACACTGGAGAACAGGATCAACATACCTACATAACCTCCTCTCACAAGACCCCCGATTCGGATACCCGACAACACTACAAACCGTAACACCAGCAATATGCCTAAAATTCGAAAAACTAATCAAACCACTAGTAGACTCTTCGTTGCCAGAAACCAGACCAGAAGACGACGTAAAATTAGGTTCAGATCTACCACAAGAAGAAGAATACGCACTAGGAAACCTATCACCATTCTCATTTTACAACGGATGGTGCTTCCCTAAAAACATCGAAAAATACCACAAATACGTAGACCTAAAAAACACATCACAAAAAACCAGAGAAGAATTCAAAAAAATATACCTACATTTCATAAAAAAAATAACATACTATCATCAAGGAAAAAGACTAGTAATCAAAAACCCCTCTAACACAGCCAGAATCAAAATACTCCTAGAAATGTTCCCAAATTCTAAATTCATATACATCTACAGAAACCCCTACCATGTATATCTCTCAATGAAAAAAAACATCGAAAAAGAAATGACATTATACACCCTACAAAACCCGCCGCCATGGAAAAAATTCGAAAAACAAATGGTAGATCTATACAAAAGAATGTTCAAAAATTACTCCAAACAAAAAAAACTAATCCCTGAAAAAAATTTAGTTGAAGTAAAATATGAGAGATTTATAAAGAAACCAGTAGAGGAAACTCAACGGATCTATAAAAAACTTGATCTCAAAAAATTCGAAGAAAACAAAAAAATATTCAAAGAATATATCAAGTCAAAATCAAATATAAAAACTACAGAATACAATATAGACAAAAAAATGAAAAAAAGAATATACAAACAGCTACACGAAACCATAGAGCTATGGGGATACGACGTATAAAAAAAATTTGTTTAACTTTTTTTATCAAGATACCATTTGACAATCTCATCCACAGTAGAAGAAAAATCATATTCTGGCTGATATCCCAGATCAACAGCAGCCTTCTCAAAACTAATCCTTCTAGTACAACCCAAAGACTTAACTCTAAAACGAGTAAGAGAAGGCTCACCTATAGAAAAAAACTCACTTAAAATAGCCGTAAAATAAGCTATAAAAAAAGGAACATGACGCTCAGGAATATCCAAACCCGCTTTCTCAGCAAAACTCTTCACCAACCTTTTAATACTACAAATAAAACTTACCACATTAAAAACATCTCCTTTTTCATCCCGCTCCAAACATTTAACCAGACAACGAGCAACGTCAACTGGATGTACAATAGAAATCTCCTGATCCCCACTGCCAATAAACATCATATCATCATTTTCCAACTTGGAAAAAACAATCTCTAGGGCAGGAGAATCAGGCCCAAAAACCATCGGAGGACGAACCATGGAAGCATGAAGATCATCAAAACCTCTAAGCACCTCTTCGCCCTTCAACTTAGTCTTCTGATAATGATTTAAAGGATTTATAGGGCTATCCTCAAAAATCACCCTCTCATCGTTTTTAGGAAAACCATAAACCCCGGCTGAACTAGTATAAACTAAACGATTAACACCGTTTTTTAAACAACCAAGGGCTACATTACGAGTACCTTCAACATTAACGTTATGGAAAACTTTAGCTTTACCCCAATCCATAGCGTAAGCTGCGTTATGAAACACTACATCACAATCACTTATATACTCAAAAAAACTATCTGGCTTGGTGATATCACCTATACAAACCTCAACCCCCTCTTTTTTAAAATCTTTTTTTCTAGTCAAAACCTTAACTTCATAACCCCTCTTTAATAACTCGTCTACAAGATAACTTCCAATGAAACCACTGCCACCAGTAACAAAAACTTTCATAAAAAAACAAGAACATAATATCTTTTATAAAACATTGGAATTTCCAAAGAAAAAACAACTAAAAAGAAATACATTTTAAGCAAATCAAACATATAATCAAAAAAAAAATACGTGGAAAAAAAGATATTTATGATATAGATGAAAATAAACGAAATATTCTACTCTATACAAGGAGAAGGAAAATGGACAGGGCTTCCTAACATATTCATAAGAACCACCGGATGCAATCTAAGATGCGAATACTGCGACACAAAATATGCATACTACCAAGGAAAAAACATGGAAATAAAAGAAATAGAAGACAAGATATCAAAATATCCATGCAAAAACATATGTATAACAGGCGGGGAACCACTACTACAAAAAGATATAACAGAATTGATAACAAAACTAACAACTAAAAAATATAGCATGCTGATAGAGACTAATGGAAGCAAAGATATCAAAAAAATAAAACAGTTTGAACCACTAATCATATCCCTTGATATCAAATGCCCCTCCTCAAAAATGCATAAAAAAATGAAACTAAAAAATATCGATCTACTAACTAGCAGAGACCAAATTAAGTTCATAGTTAAAAACGAAGAAGACTATATTTATGCAAAAAAAATAATCGAAAAATACCAGATTGACTGTACAACATATATACAACCAGTCTGGGGAGAAAAATATCAAAAATTCGCTGAAATGATAAAAAAAGATGGACTAAAAGTAAGACTAGGTATACAGTTACATAAAGTAATATGGAACAACAAGAAAAGAGTTTAAAAAAACGTATACTTTTTGTAACACCAAAAAGATGTCCCTCATAAAAAAAAACTATTTAAACTAACACAAAATATAAAGACCACAAAGACATTCGGGTTAAAAAAATTAGCTTATATACAGAAAAAATTTAGGCTTAAAAAAATAGATAGATGTTTGAGGTGAAAAGATAATTTATGCAACCAGGAAAAATGGCTTATGACAGAGCAATCACGGTATTTTCACCAGATGGAAGATTATTCCAAGTGGAATATGCCCGTGAAGCAGTAAAAAGAGGAACAACAACTGTAGGATTAAAATATAAAACAGGAACAGTTTTAATTGTCGATAAAAGAATTTCTTCAAAATTAATAGAACCAGGATCTATTGAAAAAATATTTGAAATAGATGATCACATAGGATGTGCTACATCTGGTCTAGTAGCAGACGCAAGAGCTTTAATTGACAGAGCAAGGATAGACTCACAGATAAATGAAATAACATATAACGATAAAATACAAGTCAAAACATTAGTTAAAAACATATG
>JAZKSQ010000042.1:0-10701 GCA_036625995.1 Thermoplasmatota archaeon
CTCTTCCTTCTATCTTTACTTTTGTGGTGGTAGGTAATGGCCTTAAAAAATCGTTTAGGTTGAAATTGTGTGGAAGTTCTTCTTGGTTTCCTTCTTCGTCGATTTTTTGATAAAAGTATCCTTTTTCTGATAGGAGGGTTATTCCCACTATTGGTACATTTAGATCTGCGCATGATTTAAGTGTATCTCCTGCCAATACTCCTAGTCCTCCGCTGTATGTAGGTATATGTTCGTCGATTCCTATTTCCATTGAAAAATATGCTATTTTTGGTTTTCCTTTTATTTTTTCTAGTTTATCTGTTTCTTTTTCTGGAGTGGGTATGTTATCCATTATCTTCTCTCCTCAAGTTATTTTCAATGTTTAATGTTAGTCTTTTAATAATTTTTTCTGCGGAAAAAATTTTTTTTGTTTTATACGATAATTGTATTTATATAGTTGTTTTTGCATATACTAATATTGTAGGTTATTTAATTTGGTTTCGGAGGTGTAGAGGTATCTTGTCTGAGAGAAATTGTCATATTTGTGGAAAAAAGTTTCATTTGAAAGAAAATCCTTCAGGTTTGGTTTTTGATGATGAAATTTTTGTCTGTGAGACTTGTAGTTCTAAGCATGATAATAGAGATATTGTAGATTCTTTTGATGACGATATGTCTAGTACTTTGACGGGTATGCCTATTTCTATTTGGTTGATTCATCATCAGAACAGAGACAAGGATTTTATGTCTCTTAAAAACTCAAGGATGTATGACTCAGAATAAAAAAAGGTTATAATTTTTATTTTTTTATTTTCTCTTTTTTTTTTAGCAGTAGTTCGGAAGGTAGAATTTTTAATCTCAAATTTCGGAATCCTATAGGGAGAAGACTCAACTTCAATTTTTTCCAAATAGCCCTATTTTTGCCTCATTTCACCCACTTTCCGAAATACTGTTTAGAGAAAAAATATTAATAAAGAATGTTTTATTGTGTTAGTCTCTTTGTTTCAATTGGTATGTTGTTTTACCTGGGCTTGTAGCTCAGCTAGGCAGAGCAGCAGGCTCTTAACCTGTTGGCCAGGGGTTCGAATCCCCTCAAGCCCGTCTTTATTTTGTATTTTTTTAAAACTATTTTTTTTATTAAGTTAGAGTAAAAAGTTTTTAAATAATAAAGACGTATTTATTTTATTGGTAGATTTAAAATGAAAAAGCTTTGTTTCGCATTATTTACATCTTTTCTAATGATGTCAACAGTATTTTCTTCAGTATCAAATATTGAGGCAGAGAGGACAGATAATCAAATTATTAATCAAGGGAGATATGAAGACGGTTATAGATATAATAGTAGAGGATGGATCTACCTACATTTAGAAGGAAAAGGTTATGGAAGAGGATATCAACATGGTTATCTTCTTTCTGCTGAAATAGTTGATCATATAAGACGTTGGAGCAACATTATTCATAATAGCCCTATGCTTTCTTTTATCGAAATAGATCAGGATTCTGGTCGTTATAAAGAACTTTCTAATAAATGGTGGAATTTCTGTCGAAATAGAATTAATAGTATTTATTGGGATAGATATCCTGAAGAATTCCAGGAAGAAATTGAGGGTATAGTGGACGGAGTCAATGAAAAAGGAGGGAAGGTGTTTGGAAGAGAAATTGACCATAAAGATATCCTCGGCATAAATCAAATGTTTGAGTTTATGACTCGTTTAACAAACTTCAGGAAGGGTTCACATCCTTTAAGATCTTTTTATAATTCAATAAAGAATATTTTCCAAAATGGTCTGACAAGTGAAAATGAGTTTGTCAACACTTTTTTAAATTCTCCAGATGCGGATCATTGTAATGCTTTTATTGCAACTGGAGATGCAACCACAGACGGCCAGATGGTTGCTTCTCATGGCATCCGATGCGGGGGATGGTGGTATCCCTATTATGTCGCCCAACGTTGGAATGTAGTAACAGATGTTGTCCCTTCTGATGGTTATCGTTTCACTATGGTCTCCAGTCCCGGTTTTATCTGGAGTGATGATAACTATTATCAAAATGAAGAAGGTATAATAGTTATGGATACAACCGCTCCTCAGGGCCTCTGGAAAAATAAAGGATACCCCATGGTTATTAGGACTAGGATCGCTGCGCAATACAGTAAAAGTCTTGATGAAGCTTTATTTCATTTGCAAAATAAAAACGATGGATTGTGGACTGCTGTATATCTGATAGGTGATACTAAATCCGGTGAGATCGCTCGTTTGGATTTAGCGTTATATCATTCAAAAATATGGCGGCAAAAAAATGGATACTACTTTAGTGCAAATAATCCGATGGATCTCGGTGTGAGATTCGAATCAAATGTTTTAGGTGTTGTAGGATCTATCTTTAAACTTATAGGTATAGATAGTTATAGCTACTTTACTCTCAGATATTTTGATTCTCGTCGTGATGCAAAACTGAGAGAATTAGGTGAAAAATATTACGGAGAAATTGATGTAGAGGTATTAAAAGACAAAATAATGTATGAATATCCAGTTTGTGATCACGCGTCAACTGATGTAAAATTGACCGACACCAGTCTTTTAGAAGAAAACAGTCTTTGGGTGTTTTTTGGAAACGTTAGAGGGAGGATCTGGAATGTCTCTGATCAAAAATCTAATTTGAAGGGTGTACGTGATGTACCACCTCAAGGGTGGACTCTTATAAACGGTTTACCTGAAGAAAATAATTATTATTTACCAGATAAAAAGGAGAAAGAACCTGCTGAGTCATATAGATTAAATTGGAGATATGATTTTGCAGAGGACTTCAAAGGCCATAACTTTTGGTATGCAAATCTAGACTATACAGATGGTTTTTTATATGCCGCAGGTTCAGACGGAAAAGTCTACAGTATTAATACATCTACAGGATAAGAAAGTTGGAGTAGAACTATTAATAATTATGATGAAAGAACTTGGATAAATTCAGATAAATTAATTGTAGCAGTTGGTTGGGAAAACAAAACCTCTGCTTTGGATATATCAGACGGGAAAAAAATTTGGACTAACGACGAGACAAAATACATTTGTTCTGACCCAGTTTTTGTTGATGATAAAATATTTTTTGGAAATAGAAAAGGTAAAATATACGGGTTAGAAAGAGAGAGCGGGGATGTTGTTTGGCATACTTTCCTTGATGGACAAAAAGTTTATCTTTCAAAAGATGAAAAGAATAATAGACTTATTGCAACTTGTGATAATAAATGCTATTCAATTAATACAGAAGACGGGAAAGTCGTCTGGAGTTTTGAAACCGACGGTTTGATATTGACCTCCGCGGAAACAGTAGAGGAAAAAGTGTTTTTTGGTTCAGCAGATACCCATGTATATGCGATTAGTTCTAATAATGGAGAGTTAATTTGGAAAAAATCTACGGGATGGTCTATTCAAACAACGCCTGACGTCCATGAGGGTAAACTGTTTGTGGGTTCAATGGATCATAATCTATATTGCTTTGACAAAAACAATGGTGAAAGAATATGGTCTTTTGATACCAACGGTGCAATTCAATCTTCACCTGTTGCATATGGCGAGTATGTTTTTTTTGGTTCTGATGATGGAAGATTTTATGCTTTAAATCAGTCAGATGGAAGATTAGTTTGGAGTTATTCGCCAGCCTATACTATAGACAATGATGATGTATATAATTATATTACAACCGCGATTGTAGGAGATAGCCTTGCATATAATGGTAAAGTTTTTATGAGTGCAAATGGAAATATTTATGGCTTAGAAGCTCAGACATTTGAAAAAATATCTGAAGAAAAAAAAGAAGAAATAGAATTTGATTTGATTTTAGTATCTTTTATTGTGACAGTTATCCTCTTGGTTTTTATATCGATATTCTACCTATATTGGAAAAAAAGAAGTAAAAAGCGGTAGATAAAGAAAAAAAATAGCGCGATATTTTTTTTAAGTTTTTTTACTCTAAGTTTTTCTAAAAATCATTGATATTTAGATTAAAGAAGTTGATGGATGTTGTTATAAATATAGAAATTTTTTTTATAAGATTATTGCATATGATAAAACATGAATCTAATTAAATTAGGAGGAAGTGTAATTACGGATAAAACTAGTAAGGATTCTTTCAGTCATGATGTTATGGATAGGGTTTCTTCTGAGATTAATAGGTCGAAAAAAAGAACTGTTTTAATCCATGGAGCAGGTTCTTTTGGACATATTCTAGCTGATAAATATAGATTGCATAAAGGATATCTTAACGACGAAAAACAAAAGAAAGGTGTTTCACTTACCAGCTATAACGTACAAAAGTTAAATAATTTAGTTTTGAATTCTTTAATTAAAAATGATGTAAATGCGATATCTATTCCAACGCATGTGGTTTTAAAACTAAAAGATGGATGTCCTCTTGATATTAATTTTGATGTTTTTAAAGGTTTTTTAAAAAAAGGTTTTGTTCCAGTAGGTTATGGTGATGTGGTCTTAGATGAAGATAAAATGTTTTCTATTTGTTCAGGTGATCTGCTAATGGAAGAGCTATCTAGATTTTTTAAACCTGAAAAAGTCGTTTTCGTAATAGATGAGGATGGACTTTATTCATCTAATCCAAAATGTAATAAAGACGCTGAATTTATCAAAAAGGCATCAATATCAGATATAGAAGAAAAGTTATCTACCTCTCTGGACCGACATGCGGATGTCACAGGAGGTATGAAAGGTAAATTAGATAGTATCAGAAGGATAGCAGAAATGGGAATAGACTGTTATCTCATTAATGGAAAAGTAAAAGATAGGTTATATAATTTGCTTATTGGTAATAAAGACGTTAAAGCTACTCTTATAAAAGGGGTTTTGTGATATCAATGAATCAAACTGAAAGTAGAAAGGATGATCATATAAACATTTCGTTGAATGAAGATGTATCTGGCGACGGTTGTTGTTGGGATAAAATTCATTTTATACATAATGCTCTCCCAGAGGTAAACAAAGATGAAATTGATCTTTCAACAACCTTATTTGGAAAAAAAATTGGTTTTCCTTTAGCCATATCTTCTATGACTGGAGGTTATGAGAAAGCAAAGGAAATTAATGAAAATTTGGCTTATGCAGCTTCCGAATATGATATACCTATGGGTGTAGGTTCCCAGAGGGCTGCCTTGGAAAATAAAAGCCTTGAAGATACTTATGGTATAATAAAAGATTTTGATATTCCTCTTCGTTTCGCTAATATCGGTGCATCTCAGATTGTTTTATGGGACCGTAAAAAGATGTTAGATAAAGCATATGATATGATTGAGATGATTGATGCAGATGTCTTTGTAGTTTGTCTTAACTTTCTACAAGAAGTTATTCAATATGAAGGTGAATCTCATGCCAAAGGCTGTACAGAAAAAATTAGTTATTTGGTAGATAATCTTGATCTCCCTGTCATGGTGAAAGAAACAGGTGCAGGTATTTCTTATGATGTAGCTGAAAGACTTTCAGATAACGGTGTTTCCGCTATAGATGTAGGAGGATATGGAGGTACTTCTTTTGCTGCTATCGAATATTATAGGGCAAAAAAAATAGATGATGATCTTCATGCACGTGGAGGTAAAACTTTTTGGAATTGGGGTATTCCTACCCCTTATGCTATTGGTGAAGTAGGTAAAGCAGTCGACTGGAAGATTCCTGTAATCGCAACTGGAGGTATACGTAATGGTTTAGATGGAGCTAAAGCCCTGGGTTTAGGCGCTGATGCATTTGGAATGGCTCATAAGCTGCTAAAACCTGCTGTAAAAGGAAAAAAAGATATTGTTAATGAAATTGACGCTCTATATAAAGAATTGAGGGCAGCTATGTTTTTGATCGGTGCAGAGAAAATATCTGAAATCAAAAAGAGTCTGGTGTAATATAAATTATGAGTGATTTAAAAAAAGAGTTATTGAAAAGAAGAGAAATATTCAATGAAAGACTCAAAGTTTTTTTAGACAGAGGTAAACCTAAGGTTCTCTATGATGCTGCAAGACATCTTCCTCTAGCAGGTGGTAAACGTCTTAGACCTGTTTTGTCGATGGTTTCCTGCGAAGCAGTAAATGGAGACGTTGAAACAGTTATACCTGTTGCTTTAGCGATTGAATTGATGCATAATTTTACTTTAGTACATGACGACATTATGGATAAATCTAATCTTAGAAGAAATAAACCTTCTGTCCATGTCGAATATGATGAACCAACCGCCATCAATGCAGGGGATCTACTATTTACTCTTTCTTTTGAGTCTATGCATCAGATAAAAAAAGATTTAACTGTTTTCAAAGAATTAGAATATAATCTTATCAATACTGTTCGTGAAATATGTGAAGGTCAACAGCTTGATATGCAGTTTGAAAAAGAAAAGATTATCGACGAAGACAGTTATTTAGAGATGATACGTAAAAAAACAGCTGTACTTTTCGAGTTTTCAACTATGTCCGGGGGTTTAATCGGAGGGGGATCTAAAAAAGAAGTTTCCGCTTTGAAAGATTACGGGAGATATCTAGGTTTAGCTTTTCAAATACATGATGATTATCTTGATATGAGTAGCGATGAAGAAAAACTGGGTAAAGATATAGGAAATGATATACGCAACAGAAAGAAAACTTTGATAGCTGTTCATTGTCTAAATAATGCTGAAAACGAAGACAGAAAAGTTTTGGATAAATATTTTGGAAATAAAAATGCTTCTTCTGAGGAAGTTAAAAAAATTTATAATGTCTTTAAAAATACTGGTTCTATCGATTATGCTAAAAAAAAGGCTGTTCAATATCATGATATCGCTAGAGAGAAACTAGATTTTTTATCTGATTCATCTGTCAAAGAAGTTTTATTTGATCTTATTGATTTTTCTATTAGTAGAAAAAAGTAAAATAAGCAGTTATTGATTGGTCAATGGATTTTTAATTATGTATGATGAGGATGTTATTCAAACTACGGTTCGTAAATTTGCTTTGAAAAATGCAGTGGAGTTTAACGGAGAGGCTAATGTAAAAGCCGTTATGGGTAAAGCTATAGGTGTTTTAAAAAAAGAGGGTTTTTCTCCACAGGAGATTATTCCAGGTGTTAAAAAAGTTGTTTCTAAAGTCAACAGTTTAAATTTAGGAGAACAGAAAAAAGAATTGGAGGATTTGGCACCTGAGCTTTTAGAAAAAGAAAAGAAGGAAGGTAAAGATAAATCTCTGCCTGACCTTCGAAACGCTGAAATGGGTTCTGTAGTTACTCGTTTTCCTCCTGAGCCCAACGGATATCTGCATATCGGTCATGCTAAGGCCTCTATTATTGATTCGGAGTATGCCCGGAAATATGATGGAAAGTTTATCCTTCGTTTTGATGATACTAATCCAGAAAATGCTGTCTTTGAGTTTTATGAAGTTCAAAAAGAGGATCTCCGTTGGCTAGGTATCGAATGGGATGAAGAGTATAATACTTCAGATAATATTGATAGGCATTATGAACTTGCTGAGAAATTGATAAAACAGGGAGATGCCTATATCTGTAACTGTCCTTCTAAGAAGATTAAAGAGAATCGTTATAAAGGTGTCGGCTGCAGTTGTAGAAAAGATAACAGCCCTGGTGAAAATCTGGATTTATGGCGAGAAATGATTTCTTCATCTGTATATGACTCTGTTCTTCGTCTTAAGGGAGATATGAAAAGTGATAACACTGCTATGCGTGATCCTACATTGTTTCGTGTTATAGAAAGAAGTCATCCTTTACAGGGTGAAAAATACCGTGTATGGCCGACTTATGATTTTGCTGGCGCTATCGAGGATAGTCTTAGCGGTGTAACTCATCCTTTTAGAACTAAAGAATATGAACTTCGTGATGAATGTTATTTTTATATTTTAGATCTCCTTGATTTAAGAAAGCCTAATTTGATGGAATTTGCTCGTTTGTCGATAAATGGTATGCCTGTTTCTAAAAGGAAAATCCGTCCTTTGATTGAAGAAAACTTAGTTTCTGGATATGATGACGTGCGTCTTCCAACTCTGCGGGGTTTGAAGAGGAGAGGAATTGTTCCTGAGGGAATTAAAAATTTTGTTTTTTCTCAAGGTATCTCTAAATCAGAGTCTGTAGTTGATTTTAGTATTTTAGAATCTGAAAACCGTAAAGTTATAGATAATGTCGCTAAAAGATTTTTTTTCGTTGCAGATCCTGTTAAACTTAAAGTTGAAAATGCTCCTAAAAGAGAAGTTAAGTTGAGTTGTCATCCTTCAAATGAAGATTTAGGTTTTAGAGAAGTTAAAACAGATGATGTTTTCTTTATTCAAAGATCCGACTTGAAAAGACTTGAAGTAGGGGATGTTTTCCGTCTAAAAGATCTTTATAATGTAGAGATTAAAGATGTTAAGGATAACGTTGTTTCTGGTTTATTTTCTGGAGATAAATTAATTTCAGATAGTGCTAAGATTCAATGGACCACTGAAGATTATATCGAGATGAATGTTTTTGTTCCGGATCTTTTGTATAAAGGCAAAAATTTTAATCCAGATAGCCTTCAGAAGGTAAATGGTTTTGCTGAAAAGGCGGTTTCTAACTTAAAAGAAGGTGAGATTATTCAATTTGAGCGTTTTGGTTTTGTAAGAATTGAACGATCTGTGGAAGATATTGTAGGTTTTTTTGCCCATAAGTAAAGTTTTTAAATGTAGAATTTATATTTAATTGCAGTTGCTAGGAGGGAAAATAGATGAGGATACTTAGTGATAAAAAAAAGTTGGTGTTATTTTCAGTTTTATTGATTTGTTTTATGATGGCTGTCGCTTATGTTATTAATTCTTCTTTTTCTGATGAAGTAAAATTTTTTGTTTCTCTTGTATTTATTATTATATTTGTATCTCTTCTTAGCGGTGGGATTAAATATGTTACTCCTGAAAATGTTTTGGATACTGAGGTTAGGAAAAACCTTTATGATTTCATTGAGGATTCACCGGGTAGTCATCTCCGGGAGATTGCCCGTGAACTTGATTTAAAGCCTAGTAATGCATCTTGGCATCTTAGGAAGTTGGAAAAAACTAATTTAATACGAAGCAGAAAGATTGGCGGTAAAAAAGTTTATTATCTGGTTGAAGGGGGGATTAAAGCAAGGAAGAAGGCTGTCGCTGAATCTGTTTTGAAAAATGATAATGCTTTTCAGATTATGGATTTTTTAAAAAATAACCCGGGTAAACATCTGCTTGAAATTTCTCATGCTTTGGATCTTAACCATCATACTGTTAAATGGCATATTAATAAAATGTTGAAAACAGAGTTGATTGAGGCAGATACTAGCAATTCTGCTTATCCTGTTTACTATCCGACTGAAATAGGTGTTGAAACTTTAGATGATTTTAGTCAACGTATTAAAGTAAAAAAAGCTGCTTAAAAAGAGTGAAAATTAGAAAATAAAAAAAAATAAGAGAAACTGAGGTTTTTTTAGGTTCTCCCTAGATTAGTTACTTCTGCGCTGTCTACGTTTTCTATTTCAGATAGTTTTTCTACTACGGGATCTAATCCGCCTTCTGAGTCAGGAAGTGATACGGTTACCTTTAATCCTTTTAGTCCAAACGCTACTTTTTCTATCTCTATTTTTCCGACTTTTATTGGTTCTTTAAAAGTTTTTTTAATGTCTTCTTTCATTTTTTGTAGTTTTTCATCTTCTATTACGCCATCTGGCATTACGCTTATTTCTGCGATTACTTTGCCCATACAGATTTGACCTCCATTAATTAATATTATAATATTTATCCTAGGACTCTTTTGAGAAAACCAAAAAAAATTTTTTTAATTCTCTCTCTTTTGGCTATGGCCCTGTAAATCCACATTTAGGACATGTATATTTTTGTCCTTGTTCTCTGCATTTGTTGCATCTTCCAATAAGTTTTTTACACTCTGGACATTTAAAGCTTGATGAACCTAGTTTTAATAGGCCTTTACCGCAAGATACGCAATTTTCTGCTTGTTCCATAGAAATGGTGGAATATGGTATCTCTTATTAAAATTTATTGACCTTTCAAATTAAGGTTTTTTTTCAATATTTTGTGTGGATAAAGGTGTTTTTTTCTTTATTCTTTCTAATGAAAAAGAGGCTACTGATTTAAATACATGGTACTGGAAGATGGCGCCTGCTATAGTGCCCATATGGTAAGAAACCATTCTGAATAATACTACAAATACGCCTAGTAGAGATGTTTCAGGTAAAAATATGCTATATAAACCAGTTGCTCCAAGTTCTGTCACTCCTGCACTGCCGGGAGTGGTAGGCATCATGGCGATTATTATCAAAAAGACTTGCGCTGCACATGATTCTATTATAAATGGTCTGAATCCTAGACCCATAAGTATTAGGATTGGTATTATCCATCCGGTAATCCAAAAAAGGGCTGTTAAGATACCTGCGTTAAACATCGTTTTTTTTCCTTCTGAAAGAAAAAACATCATGCTGGCATGGAAGTTATCTACCTCTTTTACTATTCTTTCTGCTATAGTCTTTTCATGTTTTTTTCTTTTTTTTGAGAATCTGCTGAATTTGTTACCCAGGTATAATAGGAAAGATTTGAGTTTATCTGGATTTTTAATTGAATATATAAATACAAAAATCCCTAAAACAAAGATTCCGGCTCCCACTGTTAAAGACATCCGTAAGATACCTTCTTGTAGATACTCTCTTAGAACTAGAAAAGCAAAGGGTATACATATAATTAAAAAGATGGCGTCTAGCAGTCTTTCACTT
>JAZKSQ010000043.1:0-10516 GCA_036625995.1 Thermoplasmatota archaeon
TTGCCAACGTATTAAAATCCAAAGGAATCGGAAAAGGAGATAGAGTATGCATATATCTCCAAATGGTACCAGAACTAACAATAGCAATGCTAGCATGTGCAAGAATAGGAGCAGTTCATTCAATTGTATTCGGAGGATTCTCAGCAGATTCACTCACCGATAGAATAAAAGATTCAGATTCTAAACTTTTAATAACTCAAAACGGAGCAGTCAGAGGAAGCAAATCCATACCAATGAAACCCAAAGCAGATAAAGCAGTAAAAAACTCCTCATCAATTGAATCCGTAATAGTAGTAAAAAGAACAGAGAAAGAAGTGGAATGGACAGATAACGATTACTGGTGGCACGAAGAAATGGACAAAGAAAAACCAGATTGCCCAGCTGAAGAAATGGACGCCGAAGATCCTCTTTTCATATTATACACTTCAGGTTCAACAGGAAAACCAAAAGGAGTTCTTCATACCAACGGAGGATACCTAGTATATACCGCTATGACCCATAAATATGTCTTCGACTACCACCCTGGAGATATATATTGGTGTACAGCAGATATCGGCTGGATTACAGGACATTCATACATAGTATATGGACCATTAGCCAACAGAGCTACAACATTAATGTATGAAGGCGTACCGAATTATCCGGAATGGGATAGATTCTGGGACATATGTGAAAAACACAAAGTAAATATATTTTATACAGCTCCAACCGCAATAAGAGCACTAATGAAACAAGGAGATAAATGGGTTAAAAAACATGATTTAAATTCCCTAAAAATACTTGGATCAGTAGGAGAACCCATTAAATCCAAAGAATGGCACTGGTATTACAAACTGGTAGGAGGAGAACGCTGTCCAATAGTAGATACCTGGTGGCAAACAGAAACAGGCGGAATACTTCTAACACCATTACCTGGAGCAACACCATTAAAACCTGGTTCTGCAACATTTCCATTCTTCGGAGTTGAACCAGTATTACTCGACGATATTGGAGAAGAACTAACAGATAACGACGTAACTGGAAACCTAGCCATAAAATCAGCCTGGCCGGGAATGTTAAGAACAGTATGGGGAGACCCAGAAAGATTCAAAGAAACTTATTTCTCCCAATTCCCAGGATACTATTTCAGCGGAGACGGATGCTACAGAGATGAAGACGGCTATTACTGGATAACCGGTCGAGTAGACGATGTACTAAATGTATCCGGGCACAGAATGGGTACAGCAGAGATAGAAGGCGTACTAGGACGACATCCAAAAGTAGCTGAGGCAGCAGTAGTAGGATATCCTCACGATGTAAAAGGCGAAGGAATATATGCATATATCACTCTAAACGCTGGTGCAGAAATTGATGACGATCTTACCGATGAGCTAGTATCAAAAGTAAGAGAAGAAATCGGACCAATAGCAAAACCAGACAAAATTCAATTCACAGATTCTCTACCAAAAACACGAAGTGGAAAAATAATGCGACGGATACTACGTAAAATAGCTAAAGGGGAACTAGACGATCTTGGAGATACAAGCACACTAGCTGACCCTTCAGTAGTAGATACTTTAATAGAAAACAGAAAATAAACCTAAGAAAAATATTTTACCCCCTCTTTTTTCTTTTTTTAATATTTTATAGGAAAATACTTAATTCTTGGAACTGTTTTTATATTATCTGAAAATTTCATGGACGAAGATTTAATAATTGAGGGTATCGTACAGCTAATAAAAAAAGCGGAAAACAGTCTTCCAAATAATGTAATTAATGCTTTAAAAAAAGCATATTCAGTTGAGGAACGTATCGCAAAAAGTCAGATAGGAAATATTTTAGAAAATATTTCAATTGCCGAAAAAAAAACAATTCGGTCTTTCTGTTAAGATATAGGTGTGCAGACTTTTTTTTGTTAAAATCGGTGAAAACTTTTCTAAACCCGGATTAGTCAAAAAATGGATTATAGAATCTGTTAAAAAAAAAGCAACAAAAGAAATGCCCTTAAGACCGAATACTGCAAATCCCTTTACCAAAAAAACCATGAGGATAATATTGGAGAACATATACCAGCGATAACTTGGGATTTTGTCAAAGGCAATGTCGTAGAGATATCGGCTATACCTAAAGGGTTGAGACAATGAGAACATGAGTAAATTAGTAATGTTGGAACCGGGATTAGGTTTAGATGGAGTAAAAAAATTTGTAATAGACGAAATGATAAAAGCTGGAGGTAGTCCTTGTCCACCGACAGTTGTAGGAGTTAGTAATTGAGGGTGGTGCTGACTTAGCGATGAAACTTAGTAAAACCGCTTTATTATGGCCAGTTGTGGAAATCTCATCCCAATCCTGATGTTGCTGAAATGGAATATGCTCTGGTAGAAAGGTTGAATTCGACGGATATAGGGCCTATAGGTCTAGGAGATAAAACCACTATTTTGGATGTACATGTGAAAAAGCACCGCGTCATCCAGTGAGTTTACCAGTGGAAATGGTAGTTCAGTGTTGACCTGATCATCGTGCGAATATGATTATCCATAACGATGGATATTGGAAGGTAAAGTAGATATTTCAAAATACTATCTTTCTACTCCTTTAGATAAAAAGGATGTAAGCCAGTAAACGGTGGTGATACTGTTTTCTCTAAAAGGAATGGTTTTTACTACCCCATGATGCTGCTCATTCTTTAATGCTTGAAGAAGATGTTATGATTTCCCTTTTGTTCCTTCGGATATGCCTATTTATCATTACGGTCCTTTGCTGAAAGAAAAATAAAACATGGAAGGTTATTTCTGCAGATCCTACTACTAGTAGTCGTATGAAACTTTTTGAATCGGAGTTTATTAAAAAATTTTGAATTAGATTAATCATAGGTAAAAATCGGAATGGGAAAAAATACACAAAAAGCATTACGGAAATATACATTTATATATACTTCATATGCTGGTGGAGCTGGGGCATTAGCCGCGGAGAGTATAAAAAATGTATATTGGTTTGAAACCCTTTGGTATGGCAGAGGCCGTATGATTATTCGAAATGAATAATTTTGGCCCACTTGTAGTGGCAATGGATTCTTATGGCCATTCCTTGTTTGAAAGATAAAAAGAAAAATATCCATAACTTTTGCCAAAGTTAAAAAACTATAATAAACTTACAGATCATTTCTATTTATATGAAAAACAAATTTGTTTCAACTTGTATTCTATTTTTCCTGCTTTTTTGCCTTCTATCTCCATCCGTTTTTTCAGTAAAGAATGGAGTTGATAGTTACTCATCTGAGGATAGTGAGGAATACAATCAGGTAAAAATTGATTTTTGTAGATATGAAATTCAAAGTCAAATTGTAAATGATAATTTTTCCAAAGATATTGATTATGAGAAAGTAAATTTAATTTTAAATGAATTGTTAGAAATCGAGGATAATTTTTCAGGATTGATTAAAATAAGAAAGCAGATAAATATCCTTCAGGAAAATGACATAATTTCAGATTATTTTTCAGTTGATAAATTAATGCAATATCAAAAAGAATTTAATTTTTTAAAATTTAGGATTAAAAGCTTGTTTGGTGGACCGTTTATTATTTCTCATTTAACCTTAGGAAATAGAATTAAAAATATAATCCCATTTTGGCAACCTATTTTTTATGAAACAATTTGTAATGCCAACAGGATAAAGGGTGTAGCAGGAATTATTCCTTGCTTCTGTGGGTACACTACAAGTCCTGTTTTTGTTTCAGTTACAGATCTATCGAATTCTGAATTTTTTGGAGATTTGTATTCAAATTTCTTTGAAATTATGTTACCATGTATGGGTTTCAGCTTAGGATTTTATGCTAATAATCAAAATATTTTATTTGAATACAACCTAGATCTTTGTTATTTTGGAATATTTGTGACACATAATTCATTTTAGTCAAATATTAGTATAAAAAATAAGAAGTCAATATTTTTAGAAACATGTTTTAAAAAACCTCCCGGATACTTTTTCAAGGAATTTAATGTATCCATTTTGAGCGATCTAGAAAACATAAGTTTTTAGGATAAATATTATAACCATGTAACAATTCCTAAAAGAATTATAAAAATATATATTTACATATATTTAATATGGCGATGTTATAAAATGCCTAATATACGGATAAAATAAAAAAAGTAAAAAACTATACTGATTTAAAAAGATTAAGTAAAAAAACCGACAACAAATCTAGAAATAGACAGATTTGGGCTACAGATTATATGAATAGAAACACATGGATAATCAGTATATGATAGGTGAAAAAAATAAATTATGTCAATTGATTATAATGAAACAATAACAGTTATAAAGGATTTTATAAAAAGATATCTTAAAAACGCCGGAAGTAAAAGCCTTGTTATAGGTCTCTCAGGCGGTATCGACTCAGCAGTCACAGCAATACTATGCAAACAAACCATCGGCAAAGAAAACACTAAATGTGTTTTTCTACCAGATGATACCACTCCAGAAATAGACAAAAAACATCAAAAAATACTAGTCAAAAAATATGATTTAAACTGTAAAACTAAAAACATCACTAAACTCGTAAAGAATGTTGAAGAAAACAGTTTAATAAAACCCGACACGATGGCCTTGGCAAACATAAAGGCAAGAATCAGAATGGTATTACTATATGAATATGCTAACGTCACACAAAGTCTAGTCTGCGGAACTTCAAACAAATCTGAAATTTTAATTGGATATTATACCAAATATGGCGACGGAGGAGTAGACATTATGCCAATCGGAGATTTATACAAAACACAAATTTATGAACTAGCTAAAAAGCTAAAATTACCAAAAGAAATCATTAAAAAACCACCACGTGCAGGATTAATGAAAAACCAAAAAGATGAAGACGAATTAAAGCTGGACTATTATCAAATCGACAAAATACTGAGGGGTTTAGAAGAAAAAGAAGAAATATCAAAAATCGCAGAATCAAACAATGTAAATATAAAAGAGATTAAAAAAATTAGGAATATGCGCATAAAAACCCAACATAAACGAAGAACACCGTTGATTCCGAAAATCGGTTTAAGAACACCTGGACTAGACTGGCGTTCCCCAGTACAAGAAGGATAAGTACCAATTATACATTTCTCTCTAAAACCTAAGTTTAGGTAAGGGATATCTTTTTATAGTTTCGTCTACATTAATCCTATCGGTGAGATGGGATGGATTGGAAAGACCGCTCAGCATATGTTTTTATAAAGACAAAAGAAGGTAAAGCTAACGAAATATGGAAAAGATTCCACGACTGGCATAATATGATAGGAACCTGGATTGTAACAGGTGAATATGATGTTATAGCATGGTTTGATGCGGAAAACTGGGATGTGATCCACGACTGTGTTGCAACTATAAAAGACTGGGATGAAGTGGATTATACTTCAACACACATGGTCCATAATGGACATAAAGATGAAAAATGGTGGTGGGAAAAACCAGTTGGAACTTGGGTCTTACTGAAAGAAAATAAACTTGATGAAGCATTTGATAAATTAAAAGACTGGAATTGGATGACAAGTACAGCAAGTATACCTGGTGAATGGGATTATATGACCTGGGTTGAAGGCGATAACTGGGATGAAGTCTGGAATCATATTTTAGAGATAAAAGAAGAATGGGATACGTCTGCACAAATCCCGATAAAATCCTGGTGGGATGAAAGCTGGAGAGAAAACTGGTGGCAATAAAAATATAACACATCTATTCTAAACTTTTTTTTCTATAGTTTGTTTTATTTTTTCTTTTAAAAAAATCTTTTAAGGAGGCAATCTTTTATATAGGATTATATAAATATTTGTAAAAGGTTAAAAGACACATGAAAAAAGACTATCCAAAAATACTGACAATATTTGTAATATTCATACTATTTTTTTCAACAGTTTATATATCTGAAGTAACCCCATTTGAGGGAAATAAGAATAATTTAAAAAACTCCATAAAAAACGATACCTCCACAATCTATTTTTCAAGTTTCAACAAGGAAAATAGAATTATTTATCCACGTAGTTCTTGCCCAGAAATAATAGAAAAAAATGATAATTTCACAATCATCTTCCAAATAAAAAAACTCACAAAAATAGAAGATATCGAAATCGGAATCTCAACAGCCTATAAAACTTTAGAAGAAAAGTATTTTCTGCCGATTTTAGATACCCATAAAAATAATTCAAGATGGAATATTAAAGTAAAAATTACTTCGGAAATACCAGAAGAACTCTATAATCTAACCATTTCTATACTATCTAAAAACAAAAAATACAAACTTTCTTGCTGTAGAGGAATAAAAGTAGTAGATGAAATTACAGACGATTTTACATTCATACACCTAACAGATTTCCACATAGGGGATCCAAGAGGTTTAAAAGAAAATTTTAAACAGACATTAGGAAATAAAGCAGCTAAAAAATGTCTAAAAGAAATTAATCTACTAAAACCTGATTTTGTAATAATAACAGGTGATTTAGTATTTGGACAACTATACCCTTTTGAATATTCAATAGAATACAAAAAATTCTACAACATCCTACAAGACTTTAAGGTTCCTACATTTTTATGTCCTGGAAATCATGACGGATATTTTCAAACCTTCCAAGATGGTTTTAACTTTTGGAACAGATATTTCGGTCCTTTATACTATTCTTTTAACTATGGAGATTCTCATCTCACAATGATAAATTCATATGACTGGAATCTATTACAAAGAACAGGCTTTTTTTATGTTGTTCTCAACTGGGGAGGATCAATACAAGAGGATCAATTAAGATGGATTGAAAATGATTTAAACAGAACCCAAAGTAATCTCAAAATGATTTTTATGCATCACAACCCACTATGGAATACCAAAAAACATTCTCTTTTAAGAAATGATTATCAAAACAGAAAGAAGATTTTATCTTTAATAGAAGAATACAATGTAGATGCTGTTTTTTCAGGTCATGTACACTATGATAATGTAACTACAGAAAACGATACAATGTATATCACCACTACTACTGCCTCAAGTAGCCTAAAAGAGGATGCGTATTGGGGATATAGATATGTCGAAGTTAAAAACGGCACTATCGAATCCGTCAATTATAAGGAACCAAAATATTCAATTTCATCTTATCGTATTAATTATAGTTACATCAATGACAACAAGGCATTTATTGAAAATGATTTAGAAAAAAATATCACCGCCCATCTTAGCTTCGTTCTCCCAAATGAAGAATACTATGTAGAAAACGGAGAGATATATAACACGCGGATAAAAAATAATAAAAAAGAAGTATATGTTAGAGCAGAGGTCCCAGCCAACAGTAATTTAACAGTAGAACTACTATCTAAATAGCCTCATTACTCCTGTTTTTAGTTAGAACAATTTTTCACCAGTGATTTTTTCATATGCCTCAAGATATCTTTTTTTAGTTCCTTCAATTACTTCTTCAGGTAAATTAGGTGGAGAAGAGTTTTTATCCCAACCAGTATCAGTCAGATAATCCCGGACATATTGTTTATCAAAACTAGGTTGTTTTTTACCCGGTTGATATTCATCAGCTGGCCAAAAACGAGATGAATCAGGAGTAAGTACTTCATCGACAACAATTATTTCATCATCTATCTTTCCAAACTCAAATTTAGTATCGGCTATTATAATACCTTTTTTACGTGCATATTCTGAACCCTTTTTATACATAGTCAATGATAGATTCTTTAATTTTTCAGCGTTTTCATCGCCTATGAGTTCTTTCATCTTTTCAAAACTGATATTTACATCATGGCCAGTTTCTGCTTTTGTAGAAGGCGTAAATAAAGGTTCTTCGAACTTTTCAGATTCCTTCATCCCCTCTTGAAGTTCAATTCCACATACTTTACCGTTATCTTGATAAGACCTCCATGCTGAACCAGAAATATATCCTCTCACTATGCATTCAACAGGGAAAACATCGGCTTTTTTAACAAGCATACTTCTACCCTTAATACGGTCTTTGTATCTTTTGATATCCTCAGGGAATTCCTCTACATCCGCAGAAATCATATGACTTTCTATATCTTCCTTAAAAAAATTAAACCAAAATGCGGAAAGCTGAGTAAGACAGACTCCCTTGTTTGGGATAAGTTCATGTAAAACATGATCGTATGCAGATATTCTGTCAGACATCACCAGAAGCAGTTTTTCGTCATTTACTTCATATACATCTCTTACTTTCCCTTTCTTAAATTGTTTAAAAGGGAGATTTATTTCAGTTATAGCTTCCATAAAAATTTCATATTCCTCCTTACAACCATTTTTTTTATTGAATTTTTGCGTTTTCCTCTACTTTTTTGTCCGAGATAATAGGGCCTTCATCGCTTTTTAATATCTTACCATTATATATTGCTTTTTGATTTTCATCAATTTTTAAATCAATTTTTTCAAATTCTTCGAAATCTAAATTTTTTTCAGGCTTACGTGGAATATCTTCAACATAAATCTCTGCTCCAGGTTCAGCTTCACCGGGGTCAAGTAGAGAAACGGTTCCATTGTTATCTTCCGCTGCTAGAAGCATTCCATTCGATTTAACACCACGTATCTTAGCAGGTTTAAGATTAGTTAGAACCACGATTTTTTTGTTTTTAATTTCATCAGTTTTATAATACTTTTTCAATCCTGCTACAAGTACTCTTTTACCTAGTTCACCTAAATCTACTTGAAGCATGTATAGTTTATCTGCGTTCGGATGATCTTTTACATCTAATATTTTTCCTGCTCTTAAATCTAATTTCGAAAAATCATCTTTTGTTTTTTCTACCATAATATCATCCATAGAGAGTTTTTTAAACAAAGGTTTTGGTTTTTCTAATTTGGAAAAAGTATTCAGTTCTTTTGATGCATCTTTCCATTTACATTTGTGGATAGACTTTGAATATCCAAGTTTTTTCCATATTTTATCGGCCGATTTAGGGAGAAAAGGAGAGGTAAATACAGCTAGTGCTTTAACTATTCTTAAACAAATGTTAAGTACTGTACCACATTTTTCTCTATCTTCTTTTATAAGTTTCCATGGTTTTTTATCGTTGAAATAAACGTTTCCTTTCTGTGCGAGATTCATAGTTTTTTTTAATGCCTTTTTGAATTCGCATTTTTCTAGATCTAGTTTTATATTTTTTTGCTTTTTTTCAATTTCCTCTAATATTTTTTCGTCGGTTTCGTCTGTCTGTTTTTTCTGAGGGATTTCACCAAAATTTTTATGAGTAAATGTCAATACCCGGTGAACAAAGTTGCCATATGTTCCCACTAGCTCATTGTTTATCTTACTTACAAAGTCCTCCCATATCCAGTTTGAATCTCTTTTTTCAGGCATATTAATAGAAAGGTAGTATCTTATCGAATCTACGTCAAATTTTTCCAGTATATCTGAAATCCATATAGCTAGCCCTCGGCTTTTTGAAAATTGCTCTCCTTCCAATCTTAGATACTCGTTTGCTGGTATATCATATGGCAATTGCATTTCCGGGTCATATCCCATAAGTATTGAAGGCCATATTATGCTATGAAAAGGTATATTATCCTTAGCTAAAAAATAGTAGTGTTTGGAATCAGGGTTTTTCCACCATTCTTTCCATTTTTCAGGTTTGTCAACTCTATTTGCCCATTCTTTACTTGCTGAAAGATAGCCTATAACAGCGTCAAACCAGACGTATATTCTTTTTTCTTCAAATTTTTCAACAGGGACTTCTATACCCCATTTCATGTCTCTGGTGATTGCTCTATCCTTTAAACCTTCCTCTAGCCAGTTTTGTGTAAACTTATGTACATTTTTTTTCCAATGTTTTTTTTGTTTTATCCAATTCTTAAGTTTATCCTCAAATTTGTTTAAAGCAAAGAAAAGATGTTCAGATTCTCGTATCTTTGGCTTATTTCCACAAATCTTGCATCTTGGATTATATAAATCCTGAGGATCATGTATTGCTCCGCATTCATCACATTGGTCTCCCCGGGATTCTTTGTTTTCACACTTAGGACAGGTTCCTTCTATATATCTATCAGGTAGATATCTTCCACAGTTTTTGCAGTAGAATGCTTCAACCTTTTTTCTGTAAATATAATCTTTTTTACATAAGGTTTTAAATATTGTTTGAACAACTTCTTTGTGGTTTTCTGTAGTTGTTCTAGTAAATAAATCAAAAGAAATACGCAGTTTGCTCATATTTTCAAGATGTTTTTTATTAAAAAAATCTACAATCTGTTGGGGTTTTTTATTTTGTTCTTCCGCAGTTATAGTTACCGGTGTACCATGTTCGTCACTTCCTGAAACCATTAATACGTTATTTCCAATGAGTCTCTGAAATCTAGCAAAAATATCAGCAGGAAGATAACATCCTGCAATGTGTCCAAGATGTAGTTCTCCATTTGCATATGGCCAAGCTACTCCGATATATATGTTTTTGTTCATATTTTCAGCCTCCCTATTATGTGAAATATGTGATATATGAGGGAATTCCAAATGAGTTCCCATCTTTTAAATAAATTTCGTTGAAGTAATAAAG
>JAZKSQ010000044.1:0-10491 GCA_036625995.1 Thermoplasmatota archaeon
TTTCGCACATCCCATCCTTAAAAAAAGAAAAATGACTTATCCCTTAATTATCTATCTCGGGATGAAGCCAATAATAGCGAAAATATTAAATAATTGATCATCAAATCTCTATAAAAAAGTCTTTTTATTTCGTAAGAAAAATTTAAGGATTTAATAATACGAAAAAATAAAAAAACTTATAATAGATGTACCCAAATTTGATAAGTATAATAATTATAGAATTATAAAAGACATAAAATTAGCAGAAGTTCTATCTGTCCAAATACTTAATAAATACCTACTATATTCGTTTCCGTCATCAGTTTAAAAACCCAAACACTTACAGAGGATACAAATGAAAAACAAATTAAATAAGCTGGTTGAAAAAAAAGACAAAATGCAGGAAGAAGCAAATAAATTAAAAGAGGAAAGGGACCAGCTTCATAAAAAATCTAAAACACTTGCAAAGCAAAGAGATCAACTTAACTCAAAAGTAAGAAATCTTAGAAATAAGATAACCGAACATAAACAAAAAAGAGACGAACTTAACGAAAGAGTAAAAAACGTAAAAAGACAGAGAAACCAATTAAATAAAAAACATAGAGAAGCAAAAAGAAAAATCAAAAAACTTCAAAAGGAAAGATCAGGATCAGGACCAAATTTATCTACCCTTAAAAAGAAACTCAGCAATCTTGAAAAAGAACAGATGACAAAACCCATGTCACCAAGAAAAGAGAAAAACGTAATTGAAACTATCTCTGATCTACATGACAAAATTAAGAAACAGGAAGAAAAACTTAATAACGACCCTAAACTAAAAAAAGCAATAGAAGAAGAAAAAAATATCAAGAAAAAAGCCGAGAAGCATCATGACAAAGTAGAGAACATAGCTGAACGTGCCCAAAACGAACATTCATTAATGATAGAGTTGATTAAAAAAGTAGATAAACTCACAGAGCAAAAAGATAAGAAACATGAAGAAATCGTTCGAACGAAAATTGAGGCAGATGAAGTTCACAGGAACTTCATAAACCATGTAGATAAAATCCATGAATTAGAAAGGGAGATATCATCACTTAGGTCAGATAAAAAACGCTCAGATAAGAAAAAATCAACAAGAAAAACTCTAGAAGAAGCAAACGATATATACGAAAAATTCAAAAAAGGCGAAAAACTCAGTACAGAAGATCTTATGATACTACAAAAAGCAGGGCTAATTTAAAAAAAAGTTTAAATTTGCTAAACTTTTAATATAATGTTAAATGTTGAAGGGAATGTTTTATGGAATGTGAACTTTGTGGTAAAAAAGGTCAATGTAAACCAGCTATTTTAGATGGCGTCAAAATGATGCTTTGTCCAAACTGTCAAAAGATACACGGTGTGAAAACATTATCAGGAGATCTAAAATCTACCACCTCAACAGACAATATCTCCGTAAAAGAAAGACTAAAAAGGATAAAAAAAATCAGAGAAAGAGATGTTTACCAAGAACACGATATGAACAAAACACTTATCAACAACTGGAATGAAAAAATTAAAAAAGCAAGACAAAAACAAAACCTTAGTAGAGAAGATTTAGGAAACAAAGTAAACATAAAGACAAGCGCTGTAAAGAAAATTGAAAATAAGGCATTAAGACCCTCTGATAAAGTAGCAGAAAAAATAGAAAAAATACTAAAAATAAATCTTTTTATGAATCTAGAAGAAACGCAGACAAAAACCCAGAAAACAGACGTAAAAAGTAGAGGATTGACAATTGGAGATCTAATAGATAAAAAACAGAACAAATGAAAAGATCTTCGCCTTTTTCTAAAAAAAACGAAAAAATAAGAAAATCTATTTTAGCTGTAAACCAAGGTAAACTTATTGTATACCCTACAGATACGCTTTATGCACTTGGAGCAGATATTTACAATATCTCTGCCGTTAAGAAAGTCTTCCAAATTAAAAAAAGACCTTTTTCTAACCCCTTACCTATCGCAATAGATAGTATAAAAACAATAAAAGAGATATGCATATTAGATGATAGGAAAAAGAAAATCTTGGAAAAAGCCCTTCCTGGTGGGATTACATTTGTTTTAAAAAAGAAGAAAAAAATAAATGATGTGGTTACTGCAGGTTTAAACAAAATCGCAATTAGGATACCAGATAATAAGAATTGCTTAAAACTACTTTCTAAAACTGGGCCTTTAACTGCTACTAGCGCAAATATACATGGAGAAAAAACACATGGCTCTATTGAAAAAATCAAAAAACAACTAGATGATAAAAACAATGAAATTGCAGAATATATACAGTCCGGTACTTTAGAGAATAAACCATCAACTATTGTTGATATTACTACTGATAAACCTAAGATAGTACGTCAAGGAAAAATAAAAATTGAAGATATAGATGGACTGATTTCTAATGGATGAAGAAATCTATAAAAAATATTTAAAAGCCGGAAGAATAGCTAAAAAAGCAAGATTAAAAGCAAAGAAAATAATTGAACCTGGAAAAAGCTATTTAGAAGTCGTAAATACCGTAGAAAAGATAATTAAAGATAATGGTGCAGGATTGGCTTTCCCTGTGAACTTATCTGTTAATGAAATTGCTGCACATTACACCCCTCATTCTTCTGACAAAAAAGAATTCAAAAAGGGAGAAATAGTTAAAATAGATGTGGGAGCTCATGTAGATGGATATATTGCCGATACTGCTGAAACAATTGAGGTTGAAAACAACAAATATGATAGATTAATTGATTCGTCAAAAAAAGCTCTTGAATCTGTTTTAGATATAATAAAACCAGGCTTGAAACTAAGAAAAATTGGGAAAACTATTGAAGAGACCATTAATTCATATGGATTCAACTCAATAGATAACCTTACAGGTCATAGCCTAGGTAAACATAACCTACATTCAGGTTTGTCTATTCCTAACACTTCGCAGATTTCAGCTACAAAAAAGTTAAAACAAGGTGATGCAGTAGCTATAGAGCCCTTTGCAACAGATGGGAAAGGACATGTAGTATCGGGGGAAGCAAGTAATATTTATATCTGTCAGAAATCTATGAAATCAAGGTTAGTCAGAGATAAAAGATATAAAATAATTTATGAAAGATTGAAGAGAAGAACAAAAAATCTACCTTTTTCTCAGAGGAAAGTAGTTCAACTATCTAAAAATAGTAGATTGATTTTAAGGAGATTAGAGTATTTGGGGCTAGTTAGACAATATCCTCAATTAATCGAGCAGAATAAAGGGATAGTAACTCAAAAAGAACATACTATAATTGTAGAAAAAGACGGATGTACTGTGACCACACAGTAAAAAAAAATAATTTCTAATTGACTAAAAAAATATTAAAGGATGTAGATTCAGAAAATGACTAATAAAAAAAATGTCGATAAAATCATTGAGATGAAGAATCTATCTTGGAAACAAATCGAAGATCTTGAAAAGGATAAAACTATTTTTTTCCTACCGATAAGTCCACTTGAAGAACACGGCCCACATCTACCTGTAGGTACAGATTATTTAACATCTATAGATACTGTAAATGAAGCTATTAAAATTTTAAATAAGAAAAAACCTAAGTTAACTTATATAAAAATACCTGCTATTCCTTTAGGTTTCTGTAAATTTAATCAGGACTTTCCCGGTAGTATTTCCGTGGATGGAAAAACAATACAGAATATAGTTTACAGTATAGGTTCTTCACTTGCAAGACATGAATTTAAATATATGATAATTAGCAGCTATCATATGGCGTTAGCTCATTTAAGAGGGATATACTCTGCAATGAAAAAATTAAGATCAAAATATGATATGAGAATATATGAACCGTGGGGACCTTATTTTTATAATAATTTAGTGGAAGAAAAAGAACCTGATCTCGATTTTGATACAGAAAAAGAGGTTCATGCTGGATTTAGAGAAACTTCACTTATGAAATATCAATATCCTTATCTCGTAGACAGGTCTCATAAAGATCTTCAAAGTATATATAGAAATCTAAATTCTCCTAGAGTATTAGGTAAAACTTTTAAAAAATTAGGTTTAAAGCAAGGGTATGTAGGAAGTCCCTCTAGAGCTGATCCAGACTATGGTAGATGGTTTTTTAACGAAACGGTAAACACCATAGTTGATTCTACTATAAAGTTGTATGAGGGAAAAAAACTACTGGATTTGCCAAAGAATGTTAAAAGAAAAATGAAGTTATTATTTTGGCAATAAAAAAAATATATTTTTTTTATTTCTACATTCTATCTATTAAAGCTGATATCATCATTGGTAGAATCATAGTGGCGTCTCCATAAACCGATACATTATCAGCTTTTTCATTTATTTTACCCCAGGATATTGCCTCTCTAGTTTCCGCGCCACTTAAACTTCCATCATACTCTACAGCCGTAGTTATATAAACCGTATAGTCCAATCCATCCCTAAACTGATTCCACCATATTGTATGATGTTTAGATATTCCTCCACCTATAATAAAAGCTCCCGTTTTTTCGACATCGAAAGTTAAATCTGATAGTTCCTGCTCGTCTTTTAGAAGATCTACCGCTATAGATCGGTTCTGTTGATAGTACATCCAAATTTGCGAGCCGAAAGCCCCATCTGTTATACCGGGCACAAACATTGGAATTTTATTTTTCCAACACCAGTAAGTCAATGATTCTTCATGTCTTTCTTCTTTTTCTATTTCTTTTCCTATCTCCCAGATTAGATCTTTTGTTGACCATTTTTTGTTTTTAGTAAATAATTTTTTAAATATTGGCTGAAGTTTTTCTTCAAGTATTGTCCCATAGCATTCATTAGGTATGAAAATATTTCCTAATCGATTTATTCCTTTTTTATGAAGCTGTCTGTCATCCACCATAAAATAGCCGTGGTAATAATCTCTCCATAATCTTGCAAGATCATGATCTAATGTTCCGCATGTGGTAATTACCACGTCAAATATTTTTCTTTTAATAAGCTCTTTTATAATCCCTCTTGTGCCTGTAGAGATTATACAGGCAGGAAAGGAAAGAAAATTGAAACATTTCTCATCTTTAATCATCTTTTCAAGAATATCTACACCTAAAGCTAATTTTTTGGAGGTAAAACCTCCTGAGTTATACATTTTTTTAACCAATGAATCAGCTGTTAATCCTTTTTTTAGAACAATATCTTCAACTGGCGTCTTCTGCATTTTTTTTAACTATCCTTTTTTATTTAAAATAGGTTTTTTAATAAACTACAATTGCTCCATAGCCTACACAGTTGCTTCCTGGACTTACCTCATATGACGACCCATATTTAAGTAATTCTGCATTTTTTGAACCTAAATTCTTAGATGCAAGCAACATAGCAGAAACAGGCCCATAACCACACATTGAAATATTTTGATCTTCTACCGTCTCTATTAGTCCTTTCGGATCCATATCTATTATTTTTTTGATTGCTTTTTTATCTTGTTTTTCAGCATAATCATCTACTTCCATATCCTTGGGTGGCATACTCATATAGTTGAAACCTATATGTGAAAAGTCGCTACTAGCAATAATTATGGTTTTTCCATCGGTTTTCCTTATGGCTTTTGTGATTATTTGAGCTATTTCTTTAGAGGTTTTATAATCCTGAAGTGAAAGGGATATTGGTACAAAACCGAAATCTTTCTTATCTGCTATATATTGTAGAAAAGGAAGTTGTACTTCTAAACTATGTTCCTTTTGGTGCGCAGTTTCATCCATATCTATTATATCATTTGCGATTTTTTTGGCTAAGCTTTGGTTTATTGAGATCTCACCGAGGGGAGTCTCCCATTTCCCTTTTGTTATAGTTGAAATCGCTGATCCTGTCCCCGAATGATTAGGGCCTAGTAATATAAAATTGTCTGCAAATCCGTTATTTGCAATTTCATAAAAAGAATGAGCAGCTATTGCACCTGAAAAAATATATCCAGCATGAGGAACTACTACTCCTCTGACATTCTTTTTTCCTTTAATGATATTAGGGAGTTTCCCGGGTCCTCTCTCCTCAAGAAAACAATTTTTAATTTGTTTTTTTAGTTTTTCTGGTGATGATTCATAAAATCTTCCAGCTGCAAATGCTTTTCTTGTTTCATTCATAAAAAATATGACCCCATTTAGAATAATTTTAGAACAGTTCTTTTATGTTAAAAAAGTTTTTGTTATATTAATGTGGATGTCAAGTTAAGAATTAAAATATGATAGCACCCATCATAATTTTTGGGTATAAATCATGGATGGGATGCTACCACGTATAGAGGAATTGTTAGAGACTAAAAAGGTTTTTGAGCGAAATCGAACACCATTGAGAATCCGAGCACTGGGAATTCTGTTATATCATCTTGGATTATCTCTAAGGAATTGCAGTATGGTCTTATCTTCTTTTACTACAGTGAGTCATGAAAGTGTTCGCTTATGGTATCATAAATCACACCAGTTATTTTCAGTTGAAAAACGTTATCGAGAAATAATTGCTGTTGATGAAACAAAGATTAAGATCAATGGTCGTCAACATCTACTATGGGCAGCTGTAGACATCCAAAGCTAGGAGGTCCTTGGAGTCTGGATTACCCAAGGACGATGTTCACTTGAAGCATATGGTTTCTTGAAACAAGTTCTTGAAAAATGTGAGAATAATCCTAAGATCTTAGTTGATGGTGAACCATGGTACAAGCCAGCACTCAATAGGTTACAAGCCGATGGGGAACATGTAACATTTTGATTGAGAAATCCAATTGAGCAATGGTTCGGTATTCTCAAACATCGAATACAACTATTTTACAAAAAATGGCCACATAACGCAAATAGAGACACAGCACAGAATTGGTTGAACTCATAGCATTATATCATCTGAAGAGGTGGCGCTTAACTTGACATCCACTAATGGTGAAAAGAATTTATGGATGTTCTTCATCATCCTGTTAACAGAGGTATGGCAATAGCAATAGCCATGATTATTATTGCTCCATATAGAATGTAGATAAGTATTTTTCTTTTTTTAACCATTTCTTCATATTTTTCTTTACATTCTTCTGAACATAACTTTTCTTCTAACGGTATTGCTTTACCGCAAATTTGACAATGTTTATGTTGAGGTATTTTAGAAGACATATTCTTTAACTCATCTCAATAGTATTTATTTTTCAGGATTTATTTTTTTATTAATACCTTGCTATTTTTAATTTTTACTCTTACTAATCCTTCTATCTCGGTATTGAATTTTTTACTTAGGGCCTCTGCGATATTACTTTTATCTATGGCAACTATCACCTTTTTTACTGAAACATTTATGTTGTCTAAAGCCTGAAGCACTGCTTTTAATGTTCCACCTGTACTCAAGACATCATCTACTATTATTATGTTTTCGTTTTCTTTTATGCCGTTTATGTACAAGTTTGTTTTGGAATATCCAGTTATTTGTTTAACGCTTATTTCTCCGGGTAGGGAATAAGATCTTTTTCTGATTATCGTAAAAGGGAGATTCATTTTTTTAGATACGTTGGTTGCTATTGGTATACCCATTGCTTCCATTGTTACTATACGATCTATTTTTTCTATCTTTTCTATTTTTTTTAGGATTTCATCTGTTATTTCATCTAACAGTTTGGGTTTTATCTCTGGTATTCCATCGGTTATTGGATGTACAAAGTAATCGTATTTGTCTTTTTTTATTATAGGTGATTTTTTCAAAGATTCTTTAAGTAATTTTAGACTCATATTTCTCCCGCTCTTTTACAAACATTTTCTAAGTCTGGTACAAATCTATCTATCACCTTATTAGTAACGTGAGGCATAATTACTATTCTGATACATGAAATTCTATCCATTGTGTTAACCTTCCATCCCTTCTTTGACAACATTCTTTCTATTTGTTTAGGTTTTTTCATTTTTACTGCTAAAACGTTCATACTGGGTTCAATCTTTGTATTAAGACCAATATCCTTTATTTTTTTGTATAAATGATATGTATTTTTCATGCAAGAGTCCACTACTTTTTTGTATCCTTTTATGCCGAGATATTGAGATACTGCATATGCAGCTGCTACTGGTCCGCCGGATCTAGTACCTGAGAGACCGGCTTGTCTACTTGTGCTTACACAAAAGGATTCGACACTTATTTCATTGAGAAGATTTTTGTTTCTTATCATTAAAAAACCTAGAGGTATTGCTGAATAGCCCATTTTATGTGCATCTAAGGAGATAGAATCTACTCCCTTTAGTTTAAAATCGAAATTAGAGACATTTTTTTTAAGGAAAGGTATTACAAATCCTCCAAAAGCAGCGTCTACATGTAAAAAAATGTTTTTTTCTTCGCAGATTTCACTAAGTTTAGGGATTGGATCTATGGTTCCTAGTTCGGTTGTTCCAGCTATTCCTACTACCGCAGCAGTTTGGTTAGTTATCTTTTTTTTAAATTTTTTGATATCCATCTGAAATTTATTATTTAATGGTACGGTTTTTAGTTTAATATTCATCAAAGAAGCTATTTTTTTAAAAGAGAAATGTGATGATTCAGGTACAATTATTTCATTTTTTTGTTTTTTTGACTTTGCTAGCCATATAGCAGTAATATTTCCTTCTGTGCCTCCGTTTGTAATTATACCGGTTGCTTTTTTAGGTGCATGTAAAATTTTAGCTATGAAATTTATTAAATCTGATTCCATTTTTTTAGTTCCTGGGAAAAGTTCAGGGTCTCCAAGGTTGGTTTCGAGGAATTTAATATAAGCTTTTTTGGCAATGGGGTATGGCTCAGTGCACATAGATCCAAGTATGTTTCCATCTTTGTAACTAAAATCTTTTTTTCTATATTTCTCTAATTTTTCTAAGATTCTTTTTTGTTTGCTGTTTTCTTTGCTCATTAAATGCTCAATCGGGTTATAGCGTGTTGATAAAAAAAAACTTTCGATTAAAATTTACCATCACATTTTAATATAGGTAAATGTATTTTGGGTTTATGATGGAAAGAAAAACAGAGGAAAATATTAGAGAGGAAAAAATCACCTCGTTTTTAAAATTACCTGTTTATACTAGATCTGGAATATATGTTGGACATGTTAGAAATGTTTTTTTAGATATGGATGAAAAAGCAGTTGGTAGCTTATTGGTTACTGATACTAATCCATCTATCATTGAAGGTAGTGTAGATGTTGCTGTTCCTTATAGATGGGTTAATGCTGTTGGAGACATCGTCTTATTGTCATATTTCCCAGATAGAGTTGCAACAAGAGAGGAAGAAACAGAAGAGGAAGAGGAATCTGAAGTTGATATGGTGACCTAAAAATTTTTTTAAATGGAATTAAAATCTAGATTTTTTAATTTCGTTTTTTATAATTTAATGATTTTATTAAACAACAAAATATTTTTATAATAAGATAGTTATATATAATAACTAATCCAAACCCAATAAAAAGACTTGTATAACAATGTTTATATATGGGGAAAACTAAAATACATATTACAATATAATAAATATGGTGATAAAAATGTCTAAAAGACTTAAAAAAATTAAAGCAACCATGCTATCAAGCTTACTTTTAATAGTTTTAATTACAGCTATGCTTCCTTCAGCCAATGCAGGCTTATTAGATTCCAGATCTGGATTTGTCAACTTAAGCAGTTTAGTAGAAGTAAATTGGACCAGTTTTGACGATACAATTATCCCAAAAGGTGTTCCTGCTAAACCTCAAATTAGAGTACAATATGATGTTGCCAGAGGAGGAGTTTTTCCAAATTTACCAGAATTATTTTACAGAATGTATCAAGGTGAAAGAATAGACATTAATCTAGAAATCGTAAATCAACCTGGTTGGGCTTCCGTATCCTTAAGTACAAGATCACTTTACATCATAGTAGGACAAGAACTCCCTGTAACTAAAACCGTAGAAATGACTATTGCATTAGATGAAAACGCACCAGCTCTCGAACAAGGTATAATCACCTTGAAAGCCTCTGTACCAACTCTAAATAGATTATTTTTACCCGAAATGAAAGGATTTGAAAAAACATTTGATCTAACATTTACGCCAGACTATTTACCTGTTATAGATGCAAATCCAAAAGGTTCTAACAACAAAAAGATTGGACCCATGGAATCAGCAGTTTTCCCAATCGAAGTAACGAACGAAGGGAATGAAAAAACTAGAGTGTTTTTTAACCAAACCGACGTACCTGAAGGATGGAAAGCCATAATGACAGATACAATGATTCTGAATGTTAATCAGACTAAAACTGCATATTTATCTATTCAACCCCCTAGAGGATTTGGATATCATTATGATATAGAAAATATCCGAATCGAAGCGCAACCCGCTCGTGCCCTCAACCCCGATGTGAGAGGTAAACCTATAGATGTTACTGTTCAAATAGAAAGTAGAGGAATTTCAGCAGTGGGCGGAGAAGTAATACTCCCACCAATCATAGCAACAATAGCCATAATCGCGATAGGGTTATATTACTATAAAGAGAAATTCCGAAAGAAAGAATAGATTAAACCACTTTCCCCCTCTCTTTT
>JAZKSQ010000045.1:0-10460 GCA_036625995.1 Thermoplasmatota archaeon
TGCCGAGGAAGGAAGGCGAAAGGGGGTTATAGGGGGCGTAGCCCTCCTATTTCACATTTTTCTTTCCAGCCTTGTGGTGGTTGATAGTATCCATATCCACATGTTCCAATTTTTATCTTTTTTGATATGATTATTATAAAGCCTCCCCGATCAATATTTTATTTTGTGGGTTATAATTTATAAAATCTTTGACTAAGGTTGTCAAAATAAATCTATTTTTTTGGTACTATTATTTTTCCTTCTTTGTCTCCGATTGTTTCTGTTTTGTTTTGTAGATGTTTTTTAGCTGTTAAAAAACATAGATATGCGTCCAGTTCATGTTTGTTTTTAGGTTTTATCCCAATCTTTTCAGCTGTTTTTCTGTAGTCTTTATCATATGTTCCTAGTATTTTTGCAGTAGCGGTAGGGAGAACTTCGATTACTTTGTATCCTTGTTTTTCTAAAGTTTCAGCTATTTTGGTTCCTCTTATAGCTAGTTTTTTTATTGAATGCATCGTAGGTGGCATTGCACCATATTTTTTCAAGGCTCGGTCTGCTTTTCTGACTTTAATTTTGCCTTTAATTATGGGTGCGTCGATTGCAATAATATCTGGCTTAAAAACATCTATTTTTTCAATTATTTCCGTATTGGAAAAAATTGTTTTAACTACTATTTTTCTTTCTTTTTTAAAATATATTCCTGTCGGATTTTTTTCTTTTGCTGCCAGATCAAGTCCTAGAATTTTTGAGATAAATTTTTCCCCCATAAACTGACTTTTTTTGGGTAGGAAGAATGTGTAACCATTATAAAGAAAAAAAATCTTAATTTAATTATTTATCATATATTGAAAGGTTTGCTTGCTGGATGGAAATCAAAACTCGGCCAAGGGATTCTTCTAAATTCGTTCATAAAGGGTATGCATTTAGGTATCATTTTTGGGCACCATTTTAAAAAAAAATTTTCTAAACCTATCCAGTTATCCCAATAGTTATTATCCCAATGGGTCAGTCTAGCTTTATAAAACCCTGCCTGGTGACCATTGTTAACAAAATTATTTTGTTCTATTATGTTTCCAACTGCGTTTATTTGAAGAAAGATTCCCCCAGCGTTATTTTTAATGTGATTATGTCTGATGATATTGTAAGAAGAATGAATGCAAAAAGCATCCATGTCATTCTTAGTGACTATGTTCCCTATAAAAGTGTTATTTCCACCTTTGTTTATAGCACCTGCAAAAAGAGGATGGATACCTACAAGGTTATCTGTGATGATATTTCCTTTGATTTTATTATCAACTGAATAAATTTCAATTCCTGCACGCAGATAGTTATCCCTGCTTCCATTCTGGATTGTAAACCCAGTAATAGATACCCCGTCTGCTGTTATATAAATTACAGAATGAGCACGTTTTCCATCTATAATTGTGTTGTTTTTATCTTCACCTACCAAATTGATGGATTTAATTATTTTAATGTTTTCATAATATGTGCCATTGTAAACATATACTGTATCACCTTTATTCGCTGCTTCAACTGCATCTTGTATAGTAGTATAGTTGCTAGGGTTATTGCCACCTACATATAAAGTAGAGGCACCAGTATCAGCACTTACATTTTTAACAAAATTCAAACCTGTAAAAAAATTTAGTAAAAAAAAACTTATAACCAATACTACAGTACTCTTTTTCATCTTTATAGTAGTTAAAATATTTAAGTTGTGTATTTAAGTATTATGTTAAAAAAGCTTAGATTTTAACAATACATTAAATTGTTAATCCAAATTCAGATAGTTTGACAGGAAAGATTTTTAATATACATATGACAATTATTTTAAAGTGAAAAATGAAGTTGTTTAGAAAGACAACTGTTTGCATCATTGTTTTTTTGATGTTGGCGACCTATGGTAATAGCTTCTCCATTGAAAAAAACCGAAGGATGACAGAGGAACTAGATACTTTGTCTCTGCTTGATGGAGCAAAATTGGAGGAGCATAATGGATTAAAAATTCTTTACGTAAATGGATCTTATTATGAAATGGGATATCAGCACGGCTATCTTTTAAAAGACGAGGTAAATGAAAACATACGTGCTTTTATAGACCATGGAGAAAAAATCAGTTCCTATGATTATCTTTTAGACATGTGGAATATAACAGAACCTTATATTCCAGAATGTTATATTCAGGAGATGCATGGTATAGCTGATGGAGCAGATGTTTCATTTGAAAAACTATCTGTTGTTTACATGATAATTCCTTTTATCGATCTGCAATGTTTTACTTTTGCGGCTTGGTCAAATGCGACACAGGATGAAAAACTATGTCATATACGCAGTCTTGATTTTCCTTTGGTTATAGATGATCCAGATACTGGAAAATACCTTCAGGAAAACTCTGTTTTAATGATAAGAAAACCAAATGATGGTTTAAAGTCTATTAATCCAAGTATTGCAGGTCTCATAAATTTTTACCAGGGGATAAATGAAAAACAAATCTCTGTGGGTATCCAGGTTTGTTGGAGTAATGATCAAACCTTAAAAAGTATTCCTGTTCAATTTAAAATTTTAAAGATTATGGATACGGCAGAGAACCTACAAGAGGCAGTTGATATTCTAACCTCTAATAAAACACTTGGATGGAACTTTATAATATCGGACGGTAAAATAAACCAGGGATATGTAGTAGAGACCACTGCTAATTATTCTTATGTAGGTACATGGAATAATTCTGTTGAAGGAACTCGGCCTTTCTGGAAGATTGAAAACGTAGTTAGACGCACAAATTTTTTTGTTAATCCAACCTTAGCCTCAACTCAAAGAAAAAACTATAAAATAAGTGGAATAAAGAGTTTTATGGATTTATTTAACGGAGAACCATATTTTGCTTTATGGCGAAAATATAGGTCTATGAGTAAAGAAATAGAAAAAAACTGGGGTGACATCAATGTCGAACGAGGTATTTCCTTGTTAAGAAAAGTATATACTGGTAGAACAGATTTTCTTTTGTTTATGTTTCTTTTTTTAGGTGAAGAGTCTATCCTTCGTGATTTCCAGCAGTGGGCAGTCTGCCCTGATACAGGAGAGTTTGTGTTTTCTTTTGCAGATTCTGAAAAATTTTCCCATGATTCAGAATTACATTATTTTAATATATACGATTTTTTTTTTAAAAATCTAAATTCTTAAAACCTATTTTTTTTATTGTTATATTTTTAAAGAATAAAATGATTTTAAGGAAATCGAACAGAAAGTTTTTTGTCAATAAGATTTAATAAAAAGTTTGCAGTATCTATATTCAAAGTTTTTTTAATGAGGTAGAATGGTATTATGAATGTTTTAGTTATGTATTATTCAAGGTCAGGTAACACAAAGAAGTTGGCTTTGGAGATAGAAAAAGGAATTAAAAAAGTAGATGATGTAGACGTAGTTTTAAAAGAAGTTTCAGATGTGACAAAACAGGATTTTCTTAACTCGGATGGTGTTATCGTTGGTTCACCTGTGTATTTTGGATCTATGGCTAACCCAGTAAAAAAGGTGTTGGATGATTTCGTAGGTATACGTAAAGATATGGAAGGTAAAGTCGGTGCTGCTTTTGTGACCTCTGGTGGTCCTTTTGGTGGAAATGAGACTACTTTGATTTCTATCCTTGAGGCTTTGTTGATATATGGGATGATAATTGTTGGTGATCCTATGGATGCTACAGGCCACTATGGAGTTGCCTGTGCAGGTAGTCCTGACGGAAAAACCCGTAGTAACGCTCAAAAGTTGGGTGAACGAGTAGGTAAACTGGTAAAGAAACTAAGAAAATAAAAAAATCAATTTTTTCCCCTTTATATCTTCTTTTTTTATTTACATGATCAGCGATTTTTTTTATTGAAATTGATGGTTTAAAATAGGTATTATGTTTATTATCGGTTCTTCATATGGATGTATTTTTTTGATTGCTTTAAGGGCGGATTTAACAAATGTTTTTTTACATCTCGTCTCGATTTTACATTCCTTTTCTTTGGATATTTGGCCTTGTTTTCCTTTATAAGGCCGGGATTTTTTTAAAGGACGCCAGTGTCCTTCTACTTTGGTGACTGATATGCAGTGGTCATATCTCCCGATTTTACTTGCTCCTGCTTTGTTTAATTCATTTCTTAGTGTTTCTATATATTTGCAGGGGATGTATACTTCGATTTTAAATTCATCAAAATCCAATTTAGTTCACAAAAAAATTTTGTTTTATAATTTTTTTTTATTTTTCTTTTAGTCCTTTTAATGCTATGTATAATCCTTGTATCCCGCAGGTGGTTCCTACTACTTCAGCTGTTTCTAAGATTTCTTGTTCAGTAGCACCTTTGTTTCTTGCTTGTCCCGACAGCATTTTAACTCCGTTAATATCTCCATGTGCTGCATCAAGTGCCATAGCTATCAAAAGTTTGTTTTTAGCAGATAAAGCAGTATCTTCATGGTTTTTACTCATCATATCTAAAATATTTTCTGCGTAGTCTGGATCTTTTTCTTTTAGTTTTTTTAAAAATCCGGGTATTTCTTCCAAAATTATTCTACCTCTAATTTTTTGATAACGGATAAAAGTTAATTATTTTTTTTTATTTTGATTGTTTTTTCAAAACCAGTTTTTCATCGTTTTTTATGTCTGTAAGTGTTAGTTGATCGTCGTTTTCTGAGAATTGATAGTTATATGTAGCTGGCTGTGTGGCTTCTTCAAAGTTGAGTATCAGTTTTTCATTTTTTATCTGCCATGTAGCAGGCATTTCTCCTGCCGAGTAGTTTAGCATAGCGCTGCCGTCTGAGAAAAAAGTATAGATTAAGGTTTCATTATATGGTTGGTCGTTTATTGTTCCCGTGGTTGTAGTGCTCCATGTTCCGACAAGTTTTTCTTCATCTGATTTAGAAGTAGGGTTTAACTGTGCGCATCCGCTTAATACCAGTGTAAATAGTATGGCTATTACAAATAATGTTTTTATATTTCTATACTTCATATTATTTTTTTCCTCTCCTAAGATATTTGCTATTTTCCAATTGACTTCTTTTCTCTTAAAAGTTATGAAAAAAAAAATAGATTCGAGTAATTATTTTTTTAGTTGTATCTGCCAGTAGATAGTTGATGCCATCCATCTATTTTTTGAGGATATTTTTTTATCTATTTTACTTATTTTTTCTGCCATTTTAAAAGGTATTTTTTGATATATACCATAAGGAATTATGAATCTTGGATATGTTTTTATTTTCTCTATACTTTTTAGTTTTTTTATTTGTTTCTTTACGTAGGTGTTTGAGTACATGTGGCTGTTTTGAGGCAGCATCCATTGATATAATAGCCGCAGGCTTAATGGATGTAATGTTTCAAAAATTATTTTTTCCTTGGTTACTCTTTGTATTTCTTTTAGAAAAACCATTATTTCTTTGTTTTTTAATAGATGCAGAAATCTTATGCTAACTGTTATGTCGAATATTTTATCTTTAAAAGGTAGTTTTAATGCATCGGCTTGTACATAGTCCGCTTTTTGGTTTTGCAGCATCATTTCTCTGCTGGCATCCAGGCCTGTTACTTTGCCCTTTTTTTTGGATAAATATTCAGCGAATCTTCCTGTGCCTGTAGCTATTTCAAGTATTTTTTTACCAGTGGGATCGGTTAGTTTTTCTATGATTTTTTTTTCTTCTTGGTCTAATATTTTCCCGCCTCTGGTAAAACGTTTTTGGTTGTATCTTTCCGCGATTTTTTTGTTGGTATACCATCTACGTCCTTTCTTAAATACCATATTTTATCTGACAAATCCCCAAATGATTTTTATAACGTTGAACTAATGCATCATTGTTTTTTTATTGTGTATATTCAAAAATATATTATAAGTCTGTTTGTGTTAAAGAAAAATCGGTATAGAGGAAGGGTTCAAGATGGAAGTGGACGACGATGGTGAAATGTTTTGCCCAGAGGAGATATATAGTTTAACCCAGGAGAGTCTATTTGAGTCTCCTTTTTTTAAAAAAGAAGAAAATAACAGCTACGGTCATTTTAGTAGTGTGATAAAGGAAATAAAAGATGGAAACGACGGTGTTCATCTTGTAAAGATTCGTCCTTTGTTTTTTTATCTCAGCGGTGTTTTAAGTAATATCTCCCGTGTACTATCAGGTAGTGGCACCCGGAAGATTCTTGATAACAGGAGATGGCGTAGAAGAGAGATTTCTTGTATGCAGGCTATACATCCAGAGTTAAAGATCAATGCTACACCTTATCTCAATAGTATCTTGGTGGAGAAAATCCATGGTAAAGTCGTTTATGATGTACTTAGAGATGACAAGCTTGTTGATGATGTTAAAAAAGATGTTATAATTAAGATGGCTGAGGGTTTAAAAGAAATTCATGATAAAGACTTGTATCATGGCGAGCCTAACACTCAGAATTGTATTTTATCAGACGATGATGATGAGTTGTATTGGATTGATTTTGAAATAGAATATTTTGAACATCTTTCCCTGAAGGAAAAAAAAGCTAAAGATCTAGAACAACTAATCCTTTCGGTATTAGGTGCTTTTGAAGAAGAAAACACGATAAATATGGATGATTTTGAAATCATTGATTTAATCTTTAATAGATACAATGATGATGAGATCAAAAATGTTTTTTTAAAGACCCATACTCTTCCTTCTATTACGCCTTTGCGTGTTTATCAGCTTTCTTTTTCGTCAACATTGCGTTTTTATGAATGTCAGCTTAAACTACTTGAATATATAGATAAAAAACACGGAATATAAAAAAAAAGAGTTTTTTTATTTTGAATTTTTTCTTTTTCATTTAAGATTGTTGAAATATTTTTTAATAAGTTTAAAACACATAAAAACCTCAGCAAAGATTATTTTATTTTTAAAAAAAAATTTAGAGTATGTACCTGTATTTTATCTTTTCTGTTTAATCCATTTTTCTTTTATATCTTGAAAGCGGTTTTTTTGTATTGCTTTTCTTATTTGTTTCATTACATTGAGCATGAAATAAAGGTTATGATAACTTACAAGTTGGTATGCTAATAGTTCTTTGGTTTTTAACAGATGACGTATATATGAGCGGGTGTAGTTTTTACATATTTTACAGTCGCAGTTGATGTCGAGAGGCCTTGTGTCTTTTTTGTATTTGTGTGAGTTTATCTTGTATCGGTATTTGTTTTGTTTTGTACCCTGTGGTGGCTGTATGTATACGTATCCGCTTCTAGCCATTCTGGTAGGTGCTACACAGTCGAATAGATCAATTCCTCTTTCTACTGTTTCAAAGATGTCTTCTACTACACCTATGCCGAGTAGATGACGTGGTTTTTCTTTGGGTAGATGCGGTATAACCCATTCTAGTATGTTGTGCATGTCTTTTTTTGATTTACCTAATGATCCACCTATAGCGTAGCTGTCGAAATTTAACTGTGATATGTATCTTGCGCTTTTTGTTCTTAGGTCTTGCCACTGTCCTCCTTGCACTATTCCAGCTAGTGCTTGGTCTGTCTGATGTATTTTTAGGCATTTTTTAGCCCATCTGTGGGTTCGTTTCAGGCTTTTGGCAGTGTATTCTTTATTTGATAAGGGTGATGTGCATTCGTCAAGTGCTAATATCATGTCTGCATTCATTTTTTCTTGTATCTTGATGGATTTTTCGGGTGATAGATATTGATGTGAGTTGTCATATATGGATCTGAAATGTATTCCTTTATCACTAACTTTGGCTATAGATCTGCCTCTCTTTTTGTTTTGTTTTTTATGTTGTTCATCTGGAAAATACATTTTTCCAACAGCATGTTCTTTACCCAGTCCTAATGAAAAAGCTTGAAAGCCTCCGCTATCGGTTAGTATGGGTCGGTTCCAGTTCATAAACTGATGTAGACCACCGACGTGTTCAATGGTTTCCGCATCTGGTTGTAGCATTAGATGATAGGTGTTACAGATTAGAAACTGTGTGCCCAGATCTTTTAGATCTTCTGGTGCAAGTGCTTTTACTGTGGCTTTGGTGGCTACTGGCATAAAGGCAGGTGTTTTAATGGTTCCATGTTTAAGTGTTAATTTGCCGGTTCTTGCTTTTCGGTCCTGACTGGTAATTTTAAATTCTAAATTAGCCATTTTGTTCAATTATTTTAGAAAATTTATTAGTCTGTTAAATATTTCGGCTTTTCTAGGATGATAGATGAGCTGTTGTTAAATAATCTGTTATGGATCGGTACAGTTATAGCTAGTTTTTTTATGGTTATTTTGGCTTATCGTCTATTTGGAAAAACAGGTTTGTTTGTATGGACGGCTATGGCGGTTATTTTAGCTAACATTCAGGTGATGAAAACCGTTGAGGTTTTCGGTTTGGTGACTGCTATGGGTAATGTGATCTATAGTTCTCTTTTTTTGGTTACAGATATACTCAATGAGAATCATTCTAAAAAAGATGCTCAAACTTCCGTCTGGATAGGTTTTTTTGTGTTGATTGCTACAACTGTTTTGATGCAGTTGACGCTTCTTTTTGTTCCTGATGAATCTGATTTTATGAGCGGTCATATCTCTAAGGTTTTTTCTTTTATGCCCCGTATTGTGGTAGCTAGCCTTATTGCTTATTTGGTTTCTCAGAATCATGATGTATGGTTTTTTGCTCGTCTGAAAAAAAAGATGGGTGGTCGTTTTCTTTGGTTGAGAAACAATTTATCTACTATTACTAGTCAGCTTTTAGATAACGTTGTTTTTACCTTGATTGCTTTTTATGGTGTTTTTAGTGGTGGTGTTATTTTGCAGATTTTTATAACCTCTATGGCTATGAAGATAGCTGTATCGGTTTTTGATACACCGTTTATTTACCTTGCTAAAAAAATAAAAAAATAAAATGTTTTTTTTTTTACTTGGCGAAATTAAAATGGGGTTGTAAAAACATGATATCGTCATTTTGAACGTTTATATTTGGTGAAAAAACATAGTTGAGTCCTGCTTTTTTAAACAGTGTAAATAATAGTAGTTGTACTGCTATTGATCTAAACTGTGGCATGAATCCATATACAGGGTTTCCATTAGCAAAATAGATAACTCCGATGTTTTCTTCTGGAAGATGTAGCATCCAAGTATCGGCTCCCATTATGTCTCCGCCGTGTCCGGTTGCTGAAACTCTGGGTGTTATAGTCTTTTTCATCCATGCAAGTCCGTATCCTATTTCGTTGTCCGGCCGTATTTCATGCATTAACTCTACAGTGTTTTTTTCTAGAATTCTTGTGTTTTGATAGATTCCTTGGTTCATATGTGCTATGAGAAAATGTGATAGATCATCTATAGTGGTGTATAGTCCCCCGGCGGGATAGCTTCTCATCCTCCAATAAGGCGTCGGTGAAGTAAAATTGTTGCCATAGATATATCCAAGTTTATTTACTGGTTGATATCTTCCAAAAAAATATTGGTATGGTCTAGCTACGTTTTCAATATTTAGGGTGGAAAGATTAAAGCTGGTGTTATACATTTTTAACGGTTGAAAAATGTTTTTTTGACAATACTCTAAAAATGGTTGATCTGAGATTATTTCGACTAGATAAGAGATTATGTCGAATCCAATGTTGGCATACATGGCATGTTCACCCGGCCGGTGTTTTTTACTCCATACGTCTTCATGATAATATTTTCCGTCTGGTGTTAGGAATTCTTCTAAAAAAGGTTGTGGGAAAAAGCTGAAGGGTGGATCTCCTGAAAAATTCATCCAATAATAAGCGTTTTTTGTGTTAGTGTTGAGGCTGGATGTATGTGATAGTAGCATACGGAAAGTAATGTTTACTTCTGGAAAATAAGGGTTTTTTAGTTCAAAGGGTAGATATTGGTTTACATCTTCATCTAGCTTGAAGAGTTTTTGTTCCCAGAGCTGCATAAGAGCAGTTCCCACGATGGTTTTGGTTATAGAAGCTATGACATAGATTGTACTATTGGTTGCTTTTTTTTGTTTTTCTATGTCGTAATATCCATATCCTTTGGAAAAAACAACTTGGTCGTCTTTTATTATACATGTTGAAAGAGATGGAAACTTAGCTATCTTCATCAGTAGAGAAATTTTTGTATCGAAAAAATTATCGTTTGTTTCATCGGATAGAGTTTTTTTGTTTTGTATTGTTTTATATTCGTTTTTTTGTGCTGACAGGGTTATAAAGCCTGTGCTGATAAACATTAATGTTATAGTTATTGCTATAATTTTTCTGGATGTATCTTTTTTCATATTCTTTATTTTAAACGGATATTTTGTATATAAATATTTTACTAAAAGTATACTTGTTTTTTTTAAAATTGGGTTGAGAGTGGTTTTTTTTAAGCTAGTAATAGTATGCTGGTTATTATCAGAGGATAACGTGTCATCATAAACCAACGTTGTAGTCGTACTCCATATACTTTGGCGTTTTGTTCAAGATCTTGGCCAAAGGATACCTGTCTTACTTCTAAAGCGGCTTTTATTATTAGAAGAGTTGTTATAGCCAAGGAGATAGCTGCAGGGATAGAAT